>NZ_JAHLQZ010000199.1:0-6914 GCF_018919505.1 Citrobacter sp. S55_ASV_140 | reverse complement strand
TTATTTCCACCGTGAGGGATTATGCGTTTCAGGCAATTGTTACCACTTTTCAGTGCGCTCTTCGCGCTGTATATCATTTGGGGTTCCACCTACTTCGTTATTCGCATTGGCGTGGAAAGCTGGCCGCCGTTGATGATGGCTGGCGTGCGTTTTCTCTCTGCGGGCATTTTGTTAACCGCATTCTTACTGATTCGCGGGCATAAGCTGCCGCCTCTGCGCCAGCTCCTGAACGCCGCGTTAATTGGCGTCCTGCTGCTGGCTGTGGGTAATGGGCTGGTCACCGTCGCAGAACATCAAAATGTGCCTTCCGGTATCGCCGCGGTGGTGGTTGCTACCGTTCCACTGTTTACACTGGGCTTTAGCCACTTTTTTGGTATTAAAACGCGTAAGCTGGAATGGGTGGGAATCGCCATTGGGTTAGCAGGAATCATCATGCTGAACAGCGGCGGTAATTTAAGCGGTAATCCTTGGGGTGCTGTATTAATCCTGATCGGTTCGATAAGTTGGGCGTTTGGCTCGGTGTACGGCTCACGCATAACGTTACCCGTTGGCATGATGGCTGGGGCCATTGAAATGTTAGCCGCCGGGGTTGTGCTGATGTGCGCCTCGTTGCTCTCCGGGGAAAAACTGACCACTATGCCGACATTTTCAGGCTTTATGGCGGTGGCGTACCTGGCCCTGTTTGGCTCTATTATTGCCATTAACGCGTATATGTACCTGATTCGCAACGTCAGTCCGGCGTTAGCCACCAGCTATGCCTACGTTAATCCGGTTGTCGCCGTACTGCTAGGTACCGGTCTGGGAGGAGAAAGTCTGGCGCTCATCGAATGGCTAGCGCTCGGCGTGATCGTATTTGCGGTGGTATTGGTCACCCTCGGTAAATACTTATTCCCTATGAAAGCGGATGCCGTTGCTACCCCGTCGGAAAAGACACTACAGTAAGTGAATACCCTGAGTGTCGATCTGCGCGGTGGCACCACCGCCGCAGATCCACTCGATGACACGTTCAGATAACGCCTCATCGCCGAGTTTTTCGCGCCCGCGCAGGGCGCACTCCCAGACAATCAGTACACGCCAGCCCAGAGTCTGCAATTTTTCACAATCCCGCGCGTCACGCTGGACATTTTTACCTATTTTTTCCAGCCAGAATTCCGTTCGCGTGGCAGGGACTTTAAACAAGTAGCAGTTGTGATGATGCCAGAAACAGCCATGGGTAAAGATCACACAACGGTAATCATCCACTACAAAATCGGGGCGACCAGGTAACGTCGCATCCTGCACGCGAAACGTTACGCCCTGCTCTGTCAGTACGCTGGCAAGGCGTTTTTCAATGGCGGTATCACGGGTGGCGATCGCCCGCATATTTTTACTGCGCGTTGCTTTATCGTGAACGTCTGCCATGCAGGTTCTCTTTTTCGCGAATAGCAACCGCCTGTTTGATTTTCGGCTCCAGCAGTCTGGCAACCGCCGCGAATGCCGGAACGACCACCGAATTACCAAACTGGCGATAAGCCTGAGTATCCGACACCGGGATCCTGAACTGATAGCCCTGGGGTAATTCAAACCCCATCAGGCGCGCGCACTCCCGTGGTGTAAGCCGGCGCGGACGGTGCTGCTGGTTCAATGGATCGTCAAAATCCTTTTCCCCCAGCGCCATATCCCAGCCGCGATCGACAAGGATCTCGGCGCCGTCTTTATAATAGCGTGCGGATAATGTGCGCGTTACGCTATCGGGATTACCAGGATACACCATGCCATAACCAAACCCATTCCCCCGCGCCTGGTGCTTTTTCGCATAGCGGTATAAATATTTCCACAACACCGGCGTCAGCACATATTTCGCATCGACGGTCGGCTCAAGCAGCTCCGCCAGCGTAGTACGTCGCGGCGGATAGCGAGTGACAATATTGCGCAGCGTGAAGTCTGATTTCAGATTCAGATCGCGTCGAAATCCGACGAGCACAATACGTTCACGATGCTGAGGTAAAAAATGTTGTCCATCGATTATTTTCGGATCGTCAGGTCCATTATCCGCCGCATCCGCGACGTCATAACCCAGCTCATCCAGCGTCTGCATAATAATGCGAAACGTTTTACCCTGGTCGTGACTTTTCAGATTTTTAACGTTTTCGAGCACAAATATTGCTGGTCGACGCGCATCGATAATGCGCACCACATCAAAAAAGAGTGTGCCTTGTGTATCACAGGCAAAGCCGTGGGCCCGCCCTAACGCATTTTTCTTTGATACCCCAGCCAGGGAGAAAGGCTGACAAGGAAATCCTGCCAGCAGTACGTCATGTTCAGGAATATGTTGGCGAATATGTTCCGCCGCCTGCTGGTCGCTTACTCCATCATGATGACTCAGCGTGACATCGCGAATATCTTCATTAAAGTGATGCTGGAGCGGATCGCAATAATTATTCGCTTTGTAGGTGCGCACCGCATGCTTGTTCCATTCGCTGGTAAACACGCACTGCCCGCCAATCGCCTCAAAGCCGCGACGAATTCCGCCGATGCCGGCAAACAGATCGATAAATCGAAAGGCATAATGCGGATGATGCGCAGGTGGCGTCGGCAGCAAGGAACTCAGATGAGCAAGCTCATTGTCGCTGAGGCGATACCATGTTTCGTTCGCCACTACTCGCTTAAAGATGGCCGGACTCCAGCGGTTCTCACCAACACCATTCAGATGAGCAACCAGGGTTTTCACGTCATAAATTTCAAGCAACTTAGCCAAAATTACCTGTGCGGCGGCCTTGTTATCATCTGTCATTGGGTTCATGGAGCCTGCTACTGAAAAATTATCCTGCATACATTTAACCGGCCGAAATGGATAACCGACAGATTAACATAAAATAGCGCGGTTGACGTTGCGGCTGTACTGGCGACTAACGTGCTTTAAAGGGTTGAATCGCGTCGAGATCCAGCATTGCATACTCTCCTTTTAACTCCGCACTCAGCTTCGCCATATACGTCAGTAAAAAGTCAGCATTATGCTGCGCTAAATGTCGGCCTTGTTCAGTTTGCATTGTCAGCGGCAGCGTCAATAATTTGGTCTGAAAGTGATCGAGCGCATATTGTTTATCGTCAAGGCTACGCTTCCGCGCGAATGGATCTTCCGCGTCAAACAGCGCCACGCCTAACGCACCAGACACGGCAAATACGCGCGCTAAACCGATAGCCCCCAGCGCCTCAAGCCTGTCGGCATCCTGCACAATTTTAGCTTCAATAGTTTCCGGTGCTATCTTCGCGCTGAAACTGTGCGCCTCAATGGCATGACATACGGCAGGTATACAGTGTTGCGGAAAATCAGGGAAATCGCGCCTCAGAATGCGGCGTGTTTCCTGCGCCGCCAATACCGACGAACGATGACGATCCGGATGATTCTTCGGCAAGCTGACAAGATCATGGAAGTAGCACGCTGTAAGAACCACCAGCCAATTTACGGTCGCATCCGTGCTTAGCTTTTGCGAGGTCTTCCACACGCGACGAAAATGAGAAATATCATGGGCAGCATCCTGCCCGGAATGGTTATCCTGTAGCCAGGCTTCAAATTTTGACTGCCAATCTTGTCGTTCCATGCGGTCTCTCTTTGCAGAAAGAAAACCACCTTAACAACAATTTTCATTACAGACCACTGCCAGCGCTTCAATTTATATAAATATATTATTACTCTCAGTTTAATATAATCATAGAAAATTTATTGTTTCCTAAACACCATAGCAACAGATAATCATATGTAATCAAATAACAAATAACCCCCAAAAATAAAATACACGAAAGCAATGAACACAAGAAACACATAACCCACTGATAAAAATAAATTTATCATATAAATGATATTATTAAACACATACACATTAATTTATAAAAAGACATCATAGAAATATTATGAAATATCTTAAATAGATTTGTTACATGTTATATTTTAAATTAAATGAACTTCATAGATAGTATCCAAATGTAGTCTTTCGGATAGTACTACATATTCATATTAATTATTATCATAAGGAAATACATAATGAAAAGAAAAGTACTGGCACTTCTCCTCCCTGCTTTATTAGCTGCAGGCGCAGCGAATGCCGCTGAAATTTATAATAAGAACGGCAATAAACTGGATCTGTACGGCAAAGTCGATGGTCTGCATTATTTCTCTGACGATGCGGGCAGCGACGGCGATCAGACCTATGTACGTGTGGGCTTTAAAGGCGAAACCCAGATCAACGACACGCTGACTGGTTATGGTCAGTGGGAATATAACGTCCAGGCCAACGGCACCGAAGGTGAAGGTGCAGATTCATGGACCCGTCTGGCTTTCGCTGGCTTAGGTTTTGGTCAGAACGGTACCTTTGACTACGGTCGTAACTATGGCGTTGTCTACGACGTAGAAGCCTGGACCGATATGCTGCCGGAATTCGGCGGCGATACCTACACCCAGACCGACGTGTATATGACCGGTCGTACCAACGGCGTTGCCACCTACCGTAATAAAGGTTTCTTCGGTGAGGTTGATGGTCTGAACTTCGCTCTGCAGTACCAGGGCAATAATGAAGATGGTGGTTCAGGCGAAGGTACTGGTAATGGTGATGGACGTAGACTGTCTCGTGAAAATGGCGACGGTTTCGGTATGTCTACCTCCTATGACTTCGACTTCGGTTTAAGCCTCGGTGCGGCATACTCCAGCTCTGACCGTACTAATAATCAGGTTGCTGCTGGACGTGGCGACAGTAGCCATGCCAACCGCTATGCTGGTGGTGACACAGCTGATGCCTGGACCGTGGGTGCCAAATATGATGCGAATAACGTGTACCTGGCTGCCATGTATGCTGAAACACGCAATATGACCGCATACGGTAAAGGGGATGGCGTTGAAGGCGGTATTGCTAACAAAACGCAAAACTTCGAAGTTGTTGCACAATACCAGTTTGACTTTGGTTTGCGCCCGTCCGTTGCATTTCTGCAGTCTAAAGGCGTTGATTTAGGCGGCTGGGATCACCATAGCAATGGCACCCCACGCTACACCGACAAAGATCTGGTCAAATATGTTGATGTAGGTATGACTTACTACTTCAACAAAAACATGTCCACCTACGTTGATTACAAAATCAACCTGCTGGATGAAGACGATAGCTTCTATGAAAGCAATGGTATCGCGACTGATGACATCGTTGCCGTTGGTTTAGTCTACCAGTTCTGATTGAGATACTAACAGCAAGCCCGCTTCATATGAAGCGGGCTTTTTTCACCGCACGGGGATAAGCTCTGCTAAGAGCGCCAGATATGCGACACGCTTTCAATAGAATTAATGCGGGGAAGATTTGGAAAAAATATTAATAACCAGAACCCCTGCACAAATAAGGAACATGCCTGCGATCGCCGGAAAATCAAGCTTCTGCCCACTTACCAACCAGCCCAAAAGGCTGATTAATACGATTCCAGCACCTGACCAAATTGCGTACGCAATACCCGTTGGAATGGTCGACAGCGTCTGAGCGAGAAGATAAAAAGCAGTGCAGTAGCATACAATGGTTGCTACAGATGGCCATAGACGTGTAAATCCGTCAGAGAACTTCATCAGGGTTGTACCTATTACTTCAGCTACAATGGCCCCGGCAAGGAAAATGTATGAATTCAAAATCTGGCCCCATGTGACAATCTAAAACAATTATCGTATCACAAAGGGTCAGGTGAGTTTGAACACAGCCAAAACTCCTTCAACTTAGTACAAAAAGACCGTCTGAAGCGCCGCGAGGTCTGCTATGCGCGGACGTTGGGGTTGATGTTAAAGTCACCACAGAGCTGACATCGGTCTGTGGACTGCCAGATTCGAATACCCAGTTTTCCATTTCCCGGGTAAGTTTTTGCTTAGTATCGGCATCAACGACGCCATCAGGAAATCTGATATTTATAACTTTTCCTTTATCATCAATATCATATACTACTTTGAATTTATTACTTTCATCCACCAACGTCCTTACCCCAGTTTTGCTTATTGTTTCACTTGCATGAGAACTAAAAGCTAAACCTGCCGACAAAACAGCAATAATGGCCACACCCAACAGCTTGTTATTCATAGTGTTATCCACTCGCAAATAAATAATGTTAAATAGAAATAGTTATCATTTCCACCATTTGTTTTTACAGCTACGCAGGGTGTGGCAATATTGAGGGACCTGAACTGGCGCTCTCACGGCGCAGAACCAAACCTAATCTGACGGTCCACTCTGGACAATAATGACGTTGAATAGCACTAATCAATTACAAGCCTGTCGGGCATATCCGTTCAATTCTCAGAGTAAGAAAGGCGGTATCCACTCCCCTCTCTGAAAATGCTGGCAAACCCCGCCTGGCCTAAATGCATACCTGCAATGAGCATTTTTTTGCTGACAGCTTTTTCCATAATTTTCTTCCTTGTTTCCTCGGCCTGAGCGGGATCGGTATCGAATAAAATAGAGACATTCGGGTGCGCTGACTGAATATGAGGGTAGTGGACGATGTCGCCCCATATTAATAAGCATTTATCATCTGCATCAATGCGAAATCCTGTATGCCCGGGCGTATGACCCGGTAACCATACTGGGAGAATACCTTCTGCAATGTTATCCCCGTCGAAAAAACGCAGGTTTCGCGCATAAGCGTGTAACGTTTGACGGACCAGCCCAAAATTACGTTGCCCGCGCTCATTCGCCATGCTGAGTTTTTTATCATCCAGCCAATGTTGCGCTTCAAGAGGATGAAGCATAATTTGAGCGCGCTGAAAAACTGGCCGTTTTTCAGGATCCAGCAGACCGCCAATATGGTCCGGATGGCAGTGCGTCAATAAAACAGTATCGACCTCGTCAGGACTGATCCCCACTGCTGCAAGGTTTATGTTGAGTTGCCCTCCTTTGTTGCTCAGCGGCCCTGCGCCAGCG
>NZ_JAHLQZ010000198.1:0-6926 GCF_018919505.1 Citrobacter sp. S55_ASV_140 | reverse complement strand
GCACAAAGGTGCTGCCGGCGGAAAAGGCCGGCATTGCGGCGGTACACTGACAGTCGATATGAAAAGCGGGCATCACCGTCATGTATACGTCATCATCGCGCAGGGCGATTTGCCAGGCAGAGTAATAGCCCGCAAAGCGCAGGTTATAATGGGTAATCACCACCCCTTTTGGACGCGAGGTGGTACCGGAGGTAAACAGAATTTCCGCCGTATCGTCAGTGGATAACGCAGGCGTATAGCACAGGGTGGTCGACTGACGAGCCTGCAGTTGGGTAAAGTGGCTCACGCCATCGTCAGCCGGAAGCTGCTCGCCAATCAGACAGATATGATTAAGCGGAGTGCTATTTTCCTGGCGTATTTCACGGTACATAGGATAAAACTGGGCGCTGGTAACCAGCAGGCTCACCTGGCTGTTTTGCAGGATCCAGGCACTTTCTTCGCCCAGTAAGCGAGCATTGATCGGCACCATAATGGCGCCGATTTTTGCCAGTCCAAACCAGCAAAAGATGAATTCCGGACAGTTATCCAGATGCAGTGCGACCCTATCGCCCTTGCGGATCCCTAAGGAATGAAAAAGGTTCGCCGTGCGGTTAATCTCTTCATTGAGCGAGGCATAGCTAAATTGCCGAACGATTCCTTCACAGGATTCGAAAATTAACGCCGTTTTATTTCCGTACACCCCGGCCAGGTCGTCCCACATCTGACGTAAGTTTTGTCCGCCAACGATATCCATATTGCTTTATCCACTGAAATCAGGCGTGAGCGCTAACCCACGAGCGGGTTAGCGCGTCGCGTTTATTCCTCAACCCTGGCCAGGCCTTTGCCGACCAGCTCATTTATGTCTGCTTCGCTATAACCAATGTTTTTCAGAATGGCGGCGGTATCCATGCCGTGTGATGGCATGCCACGCCAGATTTTCCCCGGGTTGTTTTTAAATTTCGGCATGATGTTCGGCCCTTTGCAGGTGCGGCCGTCCATTGTTTGCCACTGAGTAATGGATTCGCGAGCAACGTACTGCGGATTGCCTTCCAGTTCCGGAATGGTTAGCACCTTCGCACAGGCGATATTCAGCTCAGCAAAGCGCGCCTGGACTTCGGCGATGGTATGCGCTGCCAGCCAGGCGTCCAGTTTCTCTTCGACGAGCGGGCCGTAAGGGCATTCCACGCGATGGATTAGCTGCGTGCCTTCCGGAACTTCCGGCGTACCGAGAATGTGGGCCAGGCCTATATCTTTAAAACACTCGTTGATTTGCGTGATGCCGACCAACTCCATGACGATGTAACCATCGGCGCATTTATACAGGCCGCAACCGGCGTAGTAGGGATCTTTCCCTTTCGTCATACGTGGACAGATTTCGCCGCCGTTGAAGTAGTCCATCATGAAGTACTGACCCATGCGCAGCATCACTTCGTACATGGCGATATCGATGCTTTCACCTTTACCCGTTTCGCGCACTTTGTGCAGGGCCGCCAGCGCCGCTGTCGTTGCGGTCATTCCGGAGAAGTAATCCGCGGTATACGGGAAGGCTGGCATCGGTTGGTCAACGTCGCCGTTTTGGATCAGATAACCACTGAACGCCTGCGCGATGGTGTTATACGCCGGAAGATTGGTGTACTCCTCCGTACCAAACTGGCCAAAACCGGAAAGGTGGGCAATGACCAGTTTCGGGTTATGTTCCCACAGCACTTCATCAGTAATACCGCGGCGTGCAAAGGCCGGGCCTTTACTGGCTTCAATGAAAATATCGGTGGTTTCCATCAGTTTCAGAAACGCTTCCCGACCTTCATCTTTGAAAATATTGAGCGACAGGGCGTGCAGGTTGCGGCGTGAGAGCTGCGGGTAGTTAGGCTGTACGCGGATGGTATCGGCCCATGCGACGTTTTCAATCCAGATAACCTCGGCGCCCCATTCGGCGAACATCTGTCCGGCGAACGGACCGGCGATTTCGATCCCTGAAAAAACAACGCGTACTCCAGCAAGAGGGCCAAAGGTTGGCATTGGTAAATGATTCATAATTTTTCTCCTGGCATTTATGGGGGCCACGTAGGCCGGATGGCGACGCGAGCGTCTCATCAGGCCTACAGGTTGCGCCGTTCTATCGGTATTGCTTGAGTACCGCACGGCCTAACGTCAGGATCTGCATTTCATCAGAACCACCAGAAACGCGGTCAACACGCAGGTCACGCCAGAAACGCGTGATGCGGTGGTTGCCCGCGATACCAACACCTCCCAGTACCTGCATGGCGGTGTCTACCACTTCAAACGCGGCGTTGGCGCAGAAGTATTTGCACATTGCCGCGTCGCCGGAGGTAATAGTGCCGTTATCTGCTTTCCACGCGGCTTCCAGCAGCATGTTTTTCATGGAGTTCAGTTTGATCGCCATATGCGCAAACTTCTCCTGAATCAGCTGGAAACGGCCAATAGTTTCACCAAACTGCACGCGCTGATTAGCGTAACGCGCGGCATCTTCAAAAGCGCACATTGCGGTGCCGTAGTTGGTCAGCGCGACGAGGAAGCGCTCATGGTCAAACTCTTCTTTCACGCGGTTGAAGCCGTTACCTTCCCGACCGAACATGTCTTTTTCGTCCAGTTCAACGTCGTCAAAGGTGATTTCACAGCAGCTATCCATGCGCAGACCGAGTTTCTCCAGTTTGTTGACCTTGATACCCGCTTTGCTCATGTCGACAAACCATTCGGTGTAAACAGGCTTATCCGGCGATGCACCGTCTCTCGCCATGACCACGATGTACGGGGTATAGGCGCTACTGGTGATAAAGCACTTACTGCCATTAAGATAAACCTTACCATTTTTGCGTGTATAAGTGGTTTTCAGACTACCGACATCCGATCCCGCTCCCGGTTCGGTGATAGCAGAGTTCCACATCTGCTTACCGGTGCCCTGGAACGCCATGATTTTATCAATTTGCTCCTGAGTCCCTTCACGCAGGAAAGTGTTAAAACCTCCCGGCAATTGGTACAACACGTAAGTTGGTGCGCCAAGACGTCCCAGCTCCATCCAGACGGCGGCGACGGTAACAAAACCCGCTTCCAGACCGCCATGTTCTTCCGGGATCAGCAGGCTATCAATGCCCATATCCGCCAGCGCTTTTACAAAACGCTCAGGGTAGACGCTGTCACGATCGCACTCGGCAAAATAAGCTTCCCAGTTCTCACTGGCCATCAGTTCACGAATACCGGCGACAAACAGTTCCTGCTCGTCATTTAAGTTGAAATCCATCTTTCAGCCTCTTGATCAATTGGGTTAATAAGAATTACTTGTCTTTCCAGTGCACTTTGGCGTCTTTAATAAAGGACAGCGTCACCATAATGTTGACGAAGAACAGCGGGCATCCTCCGGCGATAATTGCGGTCTGAATCGGCTTCAACCCACCCAGTGCCAGCAGAACGATACCGATGATGCCGACCAGCACCGACCAGCCGATACGCACTAACAGAGGCGGTTCTTCACCATCGCGAACTTCGCGACAGGTGGACATCGCCAGGGTGTAAGAGCAGGCGTTAATCAGCGTTACGGTGGCGATAAAGCAGAGGATAAAGAAACCCCACATGGTGGCGGTGCTGAGCGGTAAGGCGGCCCAGGTTTCGATAATGGCGCGCGCCACGCCGTGTTGTTCAATCAACTGCGGAATGTTGAGGATGTTTTTATCCATCAGCAGCAGCGTGTTGCTGCCAAGGACAGTCCACAGGATCCAGGTAGACGCGGTCAGACCCAGTACCATCCCGAAGCACAGTTCGCGTACGGTGCGACCACGAGAAATACGGGCCAGGAAGATACTCATCTGGATGGCGTAAATTACCCACCACGCCCAGTAGAAAACGGTCCAGCCCTGCGGGAAGCCGCCTTTACCGATGGCATCGGTATAGAACAGCATCCGTGGCAGATGCATCAGCAACATCCCGACGGAGTCGGTGAAGTAGTTCATGATGAAGCTGGCGCCGCTGACGATAAACACCCAGCCGAGCATCAGGAAGCTCAGATAGCTACGTACGTCACTGGCGATCTTGACCCCTTTTTGCAGGCCACAGGCCACGCAAATGGCGTTCAGAATGATCCAGCAGGTAATGATGATGGCGTCGAGTTGCAGCGTATGCGGAATACCGAACAGGTACTGCATACACTCGGTGACCAGCGGGGTAGCCAGACCGAGGCTGGTGCCCATTGCGAAGATCAGCGCCACCAGGTAGAAGTTATCAACGATGGTACCGAACAACCCTTTCGCATGTTTCTCACCGACGAGCGGTACCAGCGTGGAGCTGGGACGGATGACATCCATCTTACGTACAAAGAAGAAGTAGGCGAAGGCTACAGAAAGGAAGCTATAGGTTGCCCACGGCAGCGGCCCCCAGTGGAACAGGCTGTACGCCAGACCTATCTCTTTCGCGCCCGTGGAATTTGGTTCCAGGCCGAACGGCGGGGTGGAGATATAGTAGTAGATCTCAATAGAGCCCCAGAACAGCACCGCAGCGGATGTACAGGACGCGAACATCATAAAAATCCAGCTGGCGGTGCTAAACTCCGGTTTTTCGTCACCTAATCTCTTTTTGGCATAGGGGCCAAAAACCAGCCAGAACCAGCCGAATAGCATGATGACCATATACCATTCAAATGCCCATCCCCAGACGTTGGTGACATAACTGAATACCGCATTAATAACGACGTTAGCGGCATCAAGATCTCTTACTGTTAGCCAGCAAAGTATTCCGACAATTATTAATGGCGGAAAAAAAACCTTCGGTTCAATTCCCGATTTTCTCTTTTCATTTTTCATAAGTGAATTCCAGTGTGAAAACGAAATTTATTTAGCGTGCCCGTATTTGAACGTTTGTTTATTTATTATTAATGGTTTGTTGATAACTTATTAACCTCTGGGACACCTCAACGAGTAACTCATAATGGGTATTCATTTCGCGTGATTCTGTTACTTGCGTCACACTTTTTTGTGCTGGTTATTTTATCTTGAAATGTCTGTTTTTTATTTATAAATCATATAGTTGGTGTTGGTTTTTTAACTTTTTTAAGTGTCTGGCGTTCAATATTGTTGAACCAGCAAGCAATATTGAAAATTTTCATATTTGACGTGTTTCTTTCAATATTGGTGAGGCATGTAACACTATTGAAAGTTACGAATTTCAATGTGTGACATTTTCAATATTGGTGATTAAGGTTTTATTTCCGAATTAAAGAGCGTGATATCTGTATTTAACACCGCCGATATAAATACGTTTCCTTCATGATTTCTGGAGATGCAATGAAGATAATTACTTGCTACAAATGCGTACCTGATGAACAGGATATTGCGATTAATAATGCTGATGGTTCACTCGATTTCAGCAAAGCGGATGGCAAAATCAGCCAATATGATCTGAATGCAATTGAAGCTGCTTGCCTGTTAAAACAGCAGGTGGGAGACGCTCAGGTTGTCGCCATGAGCGTTGGCGGCAAAGCGCTGACTAATGCAAAAGGGCGCAAAGATGTTCTTTCTCGTGGCCCTGATGAACTGATTGTGGTGATTGACGATCAATTTGAGCAGGCGCTGCCGCAACACACCGCTACCGCGCTGGCCGCCGCGGCGCAAAAATCAGGTTTCGATCTGCTTATTTGCGGCGACGGTTCTTCCGATCTTTATGCTCAGCAGGTTGGTTTGCTGGTAGGCGAAGCGCTGAACGTTCCGGCGATAAACGGCGTGAGTAAGATCCTCTCTCTTACTGACAGTACGCTGACGGTAGAACGCGAACTGGAAGATGAAGTTGAAACGCTGAGCATCCCGCTCCCGGCGGTGATCGCGGTTTCCACCGACATCAACACTCCACAAATCCCTTCGATGAAAGCCATTCTTGGCGCGGCGAAAAAACCGGTTCAGGTCTGGTCGCCTGCGGATATCGGGCTGAACAGCGTACCCGCGTATTCCGTACAACAGGTTGCCGCACCGAAGCAGCGCGAGCGTCAGCGTGTGGTGATTGAAGGTGACGGTGAAGAACAAATCGCCGCGTTTGTCGAGAATCTGCGCAAAATCATTTAATTATCAGGGGATGTTATGAACAAATTTTCCAGTGTCTGGGTATTCAGCGATACCCCTTCTCGTCTGCCCGAACTGATGAGTGGCGCGCAGGCTGTAGGTGAAAAAGTTAACGCGTTCGTACTGAACGAAGCGGATAGCGCGACAGCATGTCATTTAGGCGCGGATCATGTCTGGCTGCTCAGCGGCAAACCAGAAGACCGCATGATCGAAGACTACGCTGATGTGATGGCTGAGACTGTTCGTCAGCATAGCGAGGGCGGCGCGGTACTGCTGCCGAATACGCGCCGGGGCAAACTGTTGGCGGCAAAGCTGGGCTTTCGCTTGTCGGCTGCGGTTTCCAACGACGCCAGCGAAGTCGCCCTGCAGGATGGAAAAGCGGCGGTTAAGCATATGGTCTACGGCGGTCTGGCGATAGGGGCAGAAACCATTGCTTCGCCGTTTGCCGTGATCACGCTCAGCAGCGGAACGTTTGACGCACAAGACCCGGACACTTCTCGCAGCGGTGAGATGCACACCGTGCAGTGGCAGGCTCCGGCCATTGCCGTGACCCGCACCGCAACCCAGGCGCGTCAGAGCAACAGCGTCGATCTCGATAAAGCGCGTCTGGTGGTCAGTGTGGGACGCGGTATCGGCAGCAAAGAGAATATCTCGCTGGCCGAAGCGCTGTGCCAGACGATTGGTGCTGAGCTGGCCTGTTCTCGCCCGGTAGCGGAAAACGAGAAGTGGATGGAGCACGAGCGCTACGTCGGTATCTCCAACCTGATGCTCAAGCCTGAACTGTATCTGGCGGTGGGGATCTCCGGTCAGATCCAACACATGGTCGGCGCCAACGGCGCGCAGACGATTTTCGCCATCAATAAAGATAAAAATGCGCCGATCTTCCAG
>NZ_JAHLQZ010000197.1:0-6985 GCF_018919505.1 Citrobacter sp. S55_ASV_140 | reverse complement strand
GCTAAAAGGCATGCGCGAAGCCGTTAAACCACTGTGCTAATACGCAGACCCGGCTCAGGCCGGGTTTTTTACAGATCTTACTTAGTTACAACATACTATAGTTTTCTACTTTTATGGTGACGGTCTGCCACTTCAGCGCATCGTCCGTTCAGCAGGAGGAAAGATGTTTAGATAGTGTTGCGATTAGCTTGCAACATTGATCATGTTCGCGTCTAATGTGACGGATTTCACATTTTTCTGAAGATAACCATGATCGTTCGCCCCCAACAACACTGGCTACGCCTGATATTCGTCTGGCATGGGTCGGTATTATCTAAAATTTTTTCACGTCTGCTGCTGAACTTCCTGCTCTCCATCGCCGTTATTATCATGCTGCCGTGGTATACGATGCTGGGCATCAAATTTACCCTGGCGCCGTTCAGCATTCTCGGCGTGGCGATTGCTATCTTTTTAGGTTTTCGTAATAACGCCTGTTATTCACGTTATGTTGAGGCTCGACACCTGTGGGGGCAGTTGATGATTGCTTCCCGGTCGCTGCTACGTGAAGTAAAAACTACCTTGCCGGACGACAGCGAACTGGGACAGTTTGTTCGTCTGCAAATCGCCTTTGCCCACTGTTTACGCATGACTTTACGCCGTCAGCCACAGGCTGAACCATTGGCGAAATACCTTAGTGAGGAGGATCTGCGAATAGTATTTGCCTCACAATCACCGGCAAATCGCATTCTGTTGCTGATGGGGGAATGGTTAGCTGTACGTCGGCGCAATGGTCAACTGTCAGACATATTATTCCATAGTTTAAACAATAGGTTAAATGATATGTCTGCGGTGCTGGCAGGATGTGAACGGATCGCGAATACCCCCGTCCCGTTTGCTTATACCTTAATCCTTCATCGCACGGTCTATCTGTTTTGCATCATGTTGCCATTCGCGTTGGTGGTAGATTTACATTACATGACGCCGTTTATCTCAGTGCTGATTTCCTATACTTTTATTTCGCTCGATACGCTTGCAGAAGAGCTGGAAGATCCGTTTGGTACAGAGAACAACGACCTCCCGCTGGATGCGATTTGCAATGCGATTGAAATCGATTTGTTACAGATGAATGATGAAACAAACGTGCCAGCAAAACACATTCCGGATAAGCATTACCAACTCACTTAGTTACATTCTTTTGCCACCATGTAGGCTGCATATCTGAAAAAGAATGAAATTCCGGCGCCAGGTCTTCATCGTCAGGATCGTCAAAAGCGCCAGCTAACAGCGCAATAACCGGGGCGTCATCAATGGCGCCTACGGAACTGCCACACTGAGGGCAAAATGCCCGACTTGACGTCTCAGAAGAGCGCCAGGTTGTCGGTTTTCCGGCTTTACCGGTCCACGTTACATTTTCTGCATTAAACTCAATCCAGACGACGGTTGGTGCGCCCGTATGTTTCCGACATATATCGCAGGAGCAGGTATGGGAATTATTAGGACTGCTGGCCGCGAAGCGAATCGAACCACACAGACAGCCACCAATGTAGACTTTAGACATGACAACTCCTGTCAGAAACACGTTGCCAGACACTAGCAGATGACAGGCTTTGTCACTAGATCCTCATGATAAAAAGGCGAGGGCGCGCATGGCAGATAGTCAGCTCCTGTGATGCACTTATAATAAACGCTTAATCATTACGTCTGGCTACGATAAATAACCGCGGAAAGGCCAGCAAAATTTTACCGTTTTCCTGCAGAGGATATTGTTCCTGAAGTAGCTCATGATAACGCGCGAGGTAAAGATGTTGCTCATTTTCGCTCAAATCACGCAACCAGGGCCGCAGGCCCGTTGAGCTTACCCAGTCGATAATCGATTGATGTGAATCCATAACGTGATAATACGTTGTGCGCCAGATATCCACCTCACAGCCCGCTTCAGTCAAAATATCATAGTAGGCGTGAACGCCAGGAAGCGGCGAGCGGCCCCGGTCAGGGTAACCTTGTTCATAAGCCACTTCACGCATCAAAACATGTGTTGGCTCTAGCCAGTTATCCGGCATTTGTACAGCCAGCACGCCATTGCGAGCCAGTAGCGATACCAGATGCGGGAACAATCCATAGTGATCGGGAACCCACTGCAATGAGGCATTGGCATACAGCAGGTCCAGAGGCTGCTCTGTCTGGAATGAACGAATGTCCGCTTCAATAAAACGGCATGTCGGTAATGCATTGCGCGCCTCATTAAGCATGGCGGGTGAGGTATCAACCCCGGTAATTACAGCCGAGGGCCAGCGCTGATGCAGTAATGCCGTACTGTTTCCCGGACCACAGCCAAGATCGACCACTGAATGGACATTCTCTAACGCCACTCTGCTGAGTAATTCCGCAGCGGGTCTTGATCGTTCAGTTTCATATTGCAGATAAAGCGCAGGATTCCAGTCGGCCATGAATGAATCTCCAGTATGAGAGAAGAAGGCGGAAAGGGGCACATAAGTCCTTGCCGATGAGCCATTTCTTTTAGAAGATTATATGAAAATACAGGAGAAGGGCAGAAATATGCTGGAAACATCAAGACTGATTTTACGCCCGTGGGAAGACAAAGACAAAGCCCCGTTTGCCGCGTTAAATGCCGATCCGGACGTGATGCGTTTTTTTCCGGCTCCGCTGCAACGAACGGAAAGCGACAACCTGGCTGCCAGATTCCAGGAAGGCATTACAGAGCGCGGCTGGGGATTCTGGGCCGTTGAACTTAAAGAAACACAGCAGTTTGTGGGGTGTGTAGGTTTACATCCACAACCTGATAAATTTCACTTTTCACCCTGTACCGAAATAGGCTGGCGTCTTGCTAAATCCTTCTGGCACCAGGGGCTGGCATTGGAGGCCGCCGAGGCGTGCCTGACGTTTGCTTTCGAGGACCTGGCGTTAAGTGAGGTGGTTTCATTTACGTCGTTGCTGAATAAACCGTCAGAGCGTCTGATGATACGGTTGGGCATGAATAAAACTGAAGAGTTCGTGCATCCCGCGTTGCCCTCTGATCACCGGTTAGCACAACACATCCTGTATCGGAGGGGGGCAATTTGATTACCGTTTTTCGGAAAGTAAGCGATGTCTCATGGAGCAGTATATAACGATTATCTACTTGTCAAAGCCCACCAGAATTGTCTAATCACTGGCTCGTTAGAAATGTCCAAATGTTGAAAAGTCTGCTTAGTGCTGTGAGTTCAATGAGTCGATGCAACGCCATCTTTAATCAGGGGGGGCGTTCATATGAACGGGCATATCCGGTCATCTTCCCCCAGTACATTACGGTTATTTTGATGTCAGCAATTCATATTTTTATGCCCAGGCTTTTGCTATTTCAGATGAGCTGGTAACAAAAGCATGTTGAGGTAGAATTTTTTCATGCAAAAACACATTGGTTTCATGATCTGGATCTGCGCAGCAATCACTCACAACGATAAGGCGGTAATCCAGGTCAAACGCTTGCCCGACTGTAGAAAGCACAACGCCACTGGTCGTCACACCGGTAAGAATCAGCTCTTCGATGCCTTGAGCACGGAGAACCATCTCAAGTTCGGTAAACGAGAAAGCTCCGACTCTGCGTTTAACGATGACAACCTCATTCTCTGCCGGAGCGACATCAGGATGAATAGCCGTGCTCTCGTTGTCAGCCATAAAAATTCCATTCTCTTTAATCGAAGAAAAGATCGTGTTGTTTTTGCTGACCTCTGGATACCCCTTGCGGAATCCGACACTGACATAAATGACCGGTACGCCTGCCGTGCGCGCAGCGGCTATCAGTGATGCTGTATTGCGGATAACGTTTCCAGCGCTTTCTTGCGGGAGGAAATTGTTAAGGATGATCGTCTGAAAATCCATAACCAGCAGAGCGCTGTTTTTACTGATGTTACTAAGTTGATTTGACATTAAATTTCCGAAGTTTGCAGATGACGTGTAATGAAGTCAGTTAGCGTGTTGCTGACTGGCGATGGATTTTAAAGTTCCAGACCGCTCCGGATAGCAGGATGCAGCTGGTTGCCAGGAAGACGGCTCGCATACCGATATGCCCGCCGACAAAGCCGCCAATCAGCGGTCCGATGAACTGGCCAGCGAACTGTGCTGCGACGGAATAGCCAAGAATGCTGCCCACCATACCTTCTGGTACGCGGTGGCGTATCACTGCTGCAATACAAGGCAATAAGCTTCCGAGTGCCAGTCCCATAAGGAAACGCAGGGCAATCAGTTGCCACCCGGAGGTGACAAATGCCTGAGGGATCAGCAGTAAACCGGCCGCAGTCAGAGCCAGCGTGATAATGCGTAAATGTCCTATCCTGTCTGCCACTTTTCCTAGCCATGACGCGGAAATAATGCTGCCCAGAGCCGTTGCAGCCATCACATATCCCGCTACTTTCGTTATCTGAGAAGCCTCACTGACGAGAGTGCGCACATAGACTGTGATAATGGGTTCTATCGACATATTGGCCAGCATCAGCAGCAGACCGGTGCAAAGCATGCAGATAATTACAGTACGGGCAGGCAACTGCGACCAGCTCACTCCCGTTTTTGCCACTGTATCCTCAGGCTTTTGCACCTCTTCGCGAATGAGTGTGAGGGTCATGATAAAGGACAGAAATATCAGCGCACCTGCACAGAAAAACGTGGTTCGAATACCGATCAGACCAGGAAGCCATCCTCCGGCAAGTGGACCGACAAGATTGCCAGCCATTACACCGGATGAAACAATCCCCAGCGCCCAGGCTGCACGGTCTCTGGGAGCCTGAACTGCGATAAGAATTGTCGCGCCGGATGAGTAGCCTCCTGCCAGGCCAACTAACAACCTTAATCCGACAAGTTGCCATATATTTGTCACCAGCCCCATAAGCGAAACAGTAACTGCCATGCCAAGGCTGGCTCTCACGAGCATCGACTTGCGTCCATATCTGTCACCGAGTTTTCCCCAGACAGGGGCGATCAACCCGGCCGTGATAAACGTTGCGCTAAATGCTACGCCAGACCATTGAACGACCGCGGCATGCCCGCTAACACCCAGTTCTTCGACATACAAAGGCAGGAACGGCAGCATAAGGGTCATTGCGAAGACGGTTGAGAACGAGCCAATGAAGCAAACGAGCAGGTTTCGTTGCCAGAAGCTGTTATACAATTGGGTCATAGAAATACTCTTTATGGTATACCATATTGGTATACCATAAAGATAATGCATTTCACTGTCAATTTTTGGGAGATCATTGCCGTCATGAGCCAGGCATCTGAGGTTGAAAACCAATTAAGAAAACTGATACTCAACATGGAGCTGGGGCCGGGAGAGCGGTTAACGGAGCGCTGGGCTGAAGCGACGTTTAACGCGTCCCGGACACCTGTGCGTGCAGCATTACAAAAGTTGGAGTCAGAAGGGCTAGTATGTCGTGACGGGTTACGCTGGATGGTGGCACCGATTGATGTCGCTGAAGTTGAACAGCTGTGTATTTACCGGGAAGTATTGGAAGTGGCGGCATTAAAACTATCCGCCAGCCAAATGACGGAAGAACAACTCAACGGTCTGGAAAACCTGCTTAAAACGAATACTGCTGATGCGCCAGAAGAGGTGATGGACGATGCCGGGACACGATTCCATCTACAGTTGGCCCGTCTTTGTCAGAATGCGTTTATTTTCGAAGGGGTAAGCGATGCCCTGCGCCGACTTTCACGGGCACGATGGCTCGACAAAGCGCCGTCAAATCCCGCGTGGGATGATCATCGAGAAATAATTGCTGCGCTTCGGTCGCGGGATACTGATAAGGCAGCAGAATTACTCGCCGTTCATCTCTGCGAAAGCCGCCTCCGCCTTCTTGAGGCAATCAATTCAAGCAGGCGTAGCCTAAGGGCGAGAGGTATTGCGATATCCTAATATGGTCTCCAGGTCGTCGGGGGCGCAGACCTGTGAACGGGGTCAGTACGTAAAAATTATTACGTATCGGCGCGGTTTGAGTGGATGACCGGACACCATAAAAACCTCTTAACCAGCCAGAATTGGCTGGCTGTTTTCGTCGACGTCTGACGAATCGAAAAAACAGACGTTATACGTAATGATCCGCGCACGAGTATTAAAGACGTTGTGATGTAGCAATCTGGTGTATCGATACGTGAATTTGTCATGCTGCGTGAAACGCGCTGTAAGCCGTTCGTTGTGTGATGTGGTTGATTGACCAGGCCGGAACCGTAAAAATGGCTCTCCGCGTCTTGTTATTGCAAGCTTAAAATGTCACCCAATTCAGCCAGTTTGAAATGTCACTTTCTAAGCACTCAGCCCTCTTGTACCCACACTCATTAAGCGCGATTATCAGTATTATTTTGCCTGGAGGGCTCTATGCTTCAATCTCAACCAACACCAAAAGTATTCATATCATATTCTCATGATTCAACTGCTCATAAGGCCTGGGTTCTTACTCTCGCAACCAGATTAGAGGGAAATGGTGTTGCAGTTACTCTTGACCAATGGGACTTGAAAATCGGAGGTGATTTACCACATTTTATGGAATCAGGGCTTAGTGACTCGGACCGTGTAATTGTTGTTTGCACTGATGAATATGTCAGAAAAGCAAATGCCATGCAAAGTGGTGGGGTGGGCTATGAAAAAATGATTATTACTTCGCAAATTATGAGAGACTTAGGAAGCAATAGAGTCATACCTATAGTTATTAATAACGAGCAATCAAATGTGCCGACATTTGTAGCAACGCGTTTATGGTTAGATTTTTCATCAGAAAATTACGAACAAAGCTATAGACAACTTATCGCAGATTTGTGGGGAGAAAGTGTTCAACCACGGCCACCACGTGGTGAGAACCCTTTTAATCGGCAACCTGTGGCAGTTGAACCTATAGTGTTTGATGTTCCAGAGAGCTTTGTTAGTCCTGCCTTAACGAATACTGTTACATTCAACCCTACGTTGAACAACGGGAAATTCTGGGTTGGTGCTGGAGATATGGCTTTCGAGCTATCCTGGTCC
>NZ_JAHLQZ010000196.1:0-7047 GCF_018919505.1 Citrobacter sp. S55_ASV_140 | reverse complement strand
CCGTTATCCAGGGCATCAAAGATTCTGCCTCTTTCGCACCGCTGCATAACCCGGCTCACCTGATCGGTATCGCAGAAGCGCTGAAATCCTTCCCAAGCCTGAAAGACAAAAACGTGGCTGTATTCGACACCGCGTTCCATCAGACTATGCCGGAAGAGTCTTACCTCTATGCTCTGCCGTACAGCCTGTACAAAGAACACGGCGTTCGTCGTTACGGCGCGCACGGCACCAGCCACTTCTTTGTTACTCAGGAAGCGGCAAAAATGCTGAACAAACCGGTTGATGAACTGAACATCATCACTTGCCACCTGGGCAACGGCGGTTCTGTATCTGCTATCCGTAACGGTAAATGTGTTGATACCTCCATGGGTCTGACCCCGCTGGAAGGTCTGGTGATGGGTACACGTTCCGGTGACATCGACCCGGCGATCATCTTCCACCTGCACGACACCCTGGGCATGAGCGTTGACCAGATCAACAAAATGCTGACCAAAGAATCCGGTCTGCTGGGTCTGACCGAAGTCACCAGCGACTGCCGTTATGTTGAAGATAACTACACAACCAAAGAAGACGCTAAACGTGCAATGGACGTTTACTGCCACCGTCTGGCGAAGTACATCGGTTCTTATACTGCGCTGATGGATGGTCGTCTGGATGCGGTTGTCTTCACCGGTGGTATCGGTGAAAACGCAGCGATGGTTCGTGAACTGTCTCTGGGCAAACTGGGCGTTCTGGGCTTTGAAGTTGACCACGAACGTAACCTGGCCGCACGTTTCGGCAAATCTGGTTTCATCAACAAAGAAGGTACCCGTCCTGCGGTGGTTATCCCAACCAACGAAGAACTGGTTATCGCGCAAGACGCGAGCCGTCTGACTGCCTGATTTCACACCGCCAGCCTAGCTGGCGGTGCTGTTTTGTAACCCGCCTGAAATGGGCGGTAACGAAAGAGGATAAACCGTGTCCCGTATTATTATGCTGATCCCTACCGGAACCAGCGTCGGCCTGACCAGCGTCAGCCTCGGCGTGATCCGTGCTATGGAACGCAAAGGCGTTCGTCTGAGCGTCTTTAAACCCATCGCTCAGCCTCGTGCCGGTGGCGATGCGCCAGACCAGACTACCACTATCGTTCGTGCGAACTCTAACCTGCCAGCTGCTGAGCCGCTGAAGATGAGCCACGTTGAATCTCTGCTGTCCAGCAATCAGAAAGATGTGCTGATGGAAGAGATCATCGCGAATTACCACGCGAACACCAAAGATGCTGAAGTTGTACTGGTTGAAGGCCTGGTCCCAACACGTAAGCATCAGTTCGCGCAGTCTCTGAACTACGAAATCGCGAAAACGCTGAATGCGGAAATCGTCTTCGTGATGTCTCAGGGTACCGATACCCCGGAACAGCTGAACGAGCGTATTGAACTGACTCGCAGCAGCTTCGGCGGCGCGAAAAACACCAACATCACTGGCGTTATCGTTAACAAACTGAACGCGCCGGTTGATGACCAGGGCCGTACTCGCCCGGATCTGTCCGAGATTTTCGACGACTCTTCCAAAGCGCAGGTGATCAAAGTTGATCCGGCTAAACTGCAAGAATCCAGCCCGCTGCCGGTTCTGGGCGCGGTGCCATGGAGCTTCGATCTGATCGCTACCCGTGCAATCGATATGGCGCGTCACCTGAACGCTACCATCGTTAACGAAGGCGATATCAACACCCGTCGCGTGAAGTCTGTGACTTTCTGCGCACGTAGCATTCCGCACATGCTGGAGCACTTCCGCGCAGGTTCTCTGCTGGTGACGTCTGCCGACCGTCCTGACGTGCTGGTTGCAGCATGTCTGGCTGCTATGAACGGCGTAGAAATCGGTGCTCTGCTGCTGACTGGCGGCTACGAAATGGACGCGCGCATCAACAAACTGTGCGAACGTGCATTCGCTACCGGTCTGCCGGTATTTATGGTGAACACCAATACCTGGCAGACCTCTCTGAGCCTGCAGAGCTTCAACCTGGAAGTTCCGGTTGACGATCACGAGCGCATCGAAAAAGTTCAGGAATACGTTGCTAACTACATCAATGCTGACTGGATTGAATCTCTGACCGCGACTTCTGAGCGCAGCCGTCGTCTGTCTCCACCGGCGTTCCGTTATCAGCTGACCGAGCTGGCGCGTAAAGCGGGCAAACGTGTTGTTCTGCCGGAAGGCGACGAACCGCGTACCGTTAAAGCGGCTGCTATCTGTGCTGAACGCGGTATTGCTACCTGCGTTCTGTTGGGTAACCCGGATGAGATCACCCGCGTTGCGGCCTCTCAGGGCGTTGAGCTGGGCGCTGGCGTAGAAATCGTTGATCCCGATGTGGTTCGCGAAAGCTACGTTGCTCGCCTGGTTGAGCTGCGTAAGAACAAAGGCATGACCGAAACCGTTGCCCGCGAACAGCTGGAAGACAACGTGGTTCTCGGTACCCTGATGCTGGAGCAGGACGACGTTGACGGTCTGGTTTCTGGTGCCGTTCACACGACCGCAAACACCATTCGTCCACCGCTGCAGTTGATCAAAACTGCGCCGGGTAGCTCGCTGGTGTCTTCCGTGTTCTTCATGCTGCTGCCGGAACAGGTTTACGTTTACGGTGACTGCGCGATCAACCCGGATCCGACTGCTGAACAACTGGCAGAAATCGCCATTCAGTCCGCTGAATCCGCCATCGCCTTCGGTATCGAACCGCGCGTTGCGATGCTTTCCTACTCCACCGGTACCTCTGGTGCAGGTAGCGATGTAGAGAAAGTTCGCGAAGCGACTCGTCTGGCGCAGGAAAAACGTCCTGACCTGATGATCGACGGTCCGCTGCAGTACGACGCCGCGGTTATGGCTGACGTAGCGAAATCCAAAGCGCCGAACTCGCCGGTTGCAGGTCGCGCTACCGTGTTCATCTTCCCGGATCTGAACACCGGTAACACCACCTACAAAGCGGTACAGCGTTCTGCCGACCTGATCTCCATCGGGCCAATGCTGCAGGGTATGCGCAAGCCGGTGAACGACCTGTCCCGTGGTGCGCTGGTAGACGATATCGTCTATACCATCGCCCTGACCGCGATCCAGTCATCCCAGCAGCAGAAGTAATTTGCTGCGGTGTGCCGGATCTCTTATCCGGCAACACCTCTGCTTATCAAACCGGAAATAGCTGATATTTCCGGTTTTTTTATATCTGTTTTTTCTTTGGTACATTCTGAAATATTTGCCAGGATGCGCTGCATCAATGAATAACTATTCTTCTGTTTGCATACTTACTCTCTTTTGCATTGCAACAGGGATAGTCTTTCATGTCAGCAGTCACAGAATCACAGCCAGCCAAAAAATGGGCGATGCCCGATACGCTGGTGATTATTTTTTTCGTCGCCATTTTAACCAGCCTGGCGACATGGGTTGTTCCGGTCGGGATGTTCGACAGCCAGGAAGTGCAGTATCAGGTTGATGGGCAAACCAAAACCCGTAAAGTTGTCGACCCCCACTCTTTTCGTATTCTGACCAACGATGCGGGTGAAGAGCAGTATCACCGGGTGCAGTTTTTCACCACCGGAGATGAACGCCCTGGCCTGATGAATTTTCCGTTTGAAGGATTAACCTCCGGCTCTAAATTCGGCACCGCCGTCGGCATTATTATGTTTATGCTGGTGATTGGCGGCGCATTCGGCATCGTTATGCGTACCGGAACCATTGATAACGGTATCCTGGCGCTCATTCGCCATACGCGAGGTAACGAGGTCCTGTTTATTCCGGTGCTGTTTGTTCTCTTCTCATTAGGCGGCGCGGTGTTTGGCATGGGCGAAGAGGCAGTCGCCTTTGCCATTATTATCGCGCCTTTGATGGTACGCTTAGGTTACGACAGTATCACCACCGTTCTGGTCACTTATATCGCTACCCAGATTGGTTTTGCCAGTTCGTGGATGAACCCGTTCTGCGTGGTGGTTGCACAGGGTATTGCAGGTGTCCCGGTGCTCTCTGGTTCCGGTCTGCGTATCGTCGTGTGGGTCGTTGCGACCCTGATAGGGCTGACCTTCACCCTGGCCTACGCAGCGCGCATCAAAAAAAATCCGCTTCTCTCCCGGGTACATGAGTCAGACCGTTTTTTTCGCGAGCAGCAGGACGAGGTTGTAGAACGCCGCTTCACGCTGGGCGACTGGTTGGTGCTGCTGGTACTGACGGCGGTGATGATTTGGGTCGTCTGGGGCGTTATCGTCAACGCGTGGTTTATTCCTGAGATCGCCAGCCAGTTCTTCACGATGGGACTGGTGATTGGCATCATCGGCGTCGTGTTCCGTCTCAACGGTATGACGGTCAACGTTATGGCATCTTCATTCACTGAAGGCGCGCGAATGATGATTGCTCCCGCTCTGCTGGTCGGTTTCGCCAAGGGCATATTATTGCTGGTCGGTAACGGAGAGGCGGGCGAAGCCAGCGTATTAAATACCCTGCTGCACAGCATTGCCAACGGTATCAGCGGGCTGGATAACGCTATCGCTGCATGGTTTATGCTGCTGTTCCAGGCGGTATTTAATTTCTTCGTCACGTCCGGTTCTGGCCAGGCTGCATTGACCATGCCGCTATTAGCGCCGCTGGGCGATCTGGTTGGCGTAAACCGTCAGGTCACCGTACTGGCCTTCCAGTTTGGCGACGGATTCAGTCACATTATCTATCCGACGTCGGCATCATTGATGGCAACGTTAGGCGTTTGTCGGGTGGATTTTCGTAACTGGCTGAAAGTAGGCGCCACGCTGTTGGGCCTGCTGTTTATTATGTCCAGCGTGGTGGTGATTGGGGCGCAGATAATGGGTTACCATTAAAAAATAATTGCCCGGCCTACATGATTTCTCGACGCTGTAGGCCGGATGAGCAGACGTTACTCGGCTTCTTCCTGCTTTTCGGCTTTCGCCCCTTCATTCTTGGCGTTGCGGGTCATCCACAGCGCCAGCGCTTTCAGTGAGTCCGGCGTAAATTCGTCGCAGCGTGCGGTGATTTCTTCCGGCGTCAGCCAGCAAACTTCACTGACCTCTTCTTCCTGAAGCGCAAACGGCCCGTGGGAAACGCAGCTAAACAGCCCGCCCCAGACGCGACAGTTCTGGTCTTCAAAATAAAACTGACCGTGCTCGGCAAACGGCACGCCCGCAATCCCCAACTCCTCTTCCGCTTCACGGCGCGCTGAGTCCAGTAGCTGCTCGTCAGCCTGAACAACACCGCCAGCGGTGGCATCCAGCATGCCGGGCAAAAAATCTTTTGTCTCAGTCCTACGCTGAACCAGAATTTTGCCCATACCATCGTGCACCACGATATACGTCGCACGATGGCGTAAGCGCTGCGCCCGCATTTGTTCCCGGCTGGACTGTGCGATGACTTCGTTGTCTTCATTCACAATATCCACCCATTCCGTACTTGCCAAACGACGCTGTTCCACCATCAGGAAACCTTCTTTTTTCTGGCGCTCTTACGGCGCGTTTATGTTTGTGGGGTAAATTACGGATTAATCTCGATCTGCGCAATAACACTTTGATCATTGAGTGCCATTACGCTGAGAACATTATCATCCAGAATCCCGTAGCTTGCCGCAAAGCCTCCTTTCGGGATGCTTACCGAGCCGGGGTTAAAGTGATAGACATCCCCTTGCAACTCGGCAACCGGCAGATGAGTATGGCCATAAACCAGTACATCTCCCGCGCTGAGCGCTGGCATATTTTGCGGGCCAAAAAGATGCCCGTGCGTCAAAAAGAGTCGCTGGTTTTCTGTCAGAATTTGCTGCCACGGCGCGGTTATCGGAAAATGCAGGAGCATCTGATCCACTTCGCTGTCGCAATTGCCACGCACCGCGATAATCCGCGCTGCCAGTTCATTCAACCGCTCTGCAACCTGCGCGGGCGCATAGCCTTCCGGCAACGCATTACGCGGTCCGTGATTTAAAACATCACCCAATATCACCAGCCATTGCGCACCGCTTGCGCTAAACAGTTCGAGTACGCGTTCCGTGGCTGGCAACGAACCATGAATGTCCGATGCGAACATCAGTTTCATCACTCACTCCTCGTTGAAAAGTACCTTGTAATGATACTGGATTACGCTCCGATGGTCAGCAGGAACGCTTCGCTGAAAGCGCGATAAAACGCTGAACTGAAGCGCGCTGCCACTGGAAGGTGGCGTATTCCGCAAGCGCTTCTGGCACCTCATCGCCGTTAAGGACCAGACGATTAAGCATTAGCGCTAAATCGCAATCAGCGATACACCATTCGCCAAATAAATTCTGTTTACCATGGCTCAGTAAACTGCTCGCAGTGGCGAACAGTTTTTCCGCACTGGCTTTTCCGGCGTCGCTCAGCGGCGCTTTTTTCACGCCAGCAAAAACCACATCCGTTGAGCGCTCTTCACGAATAGGCATCAGATCGCTGCGGATCCACGCCTGCACCTGGCGAGCCCGCGCGCGCTTTTGCACATCATGTGGGTAGATGCGCTCCCACTGCGGCGGGGCAAAGCTCTCTTCCAGAAACTCAGTAATTGCTGATGATTCGCTCAGCTCGAAATCGTCAATCTCCAGGACCGGCACGCGGCGCGTCAACGCATAACCTTGCCATGAAGGTTGCAAGTGTTCACCGCTGTTGAGATCAACAGTTTTCAGCGTAAAAGGTAGCCCTTTCTCTTGCAGAGCGACATAAACAGACAGCACGTAAGGGGAGAAAAAATTGGCATCTGACCACAGCGTAATTGCAGGTTTGCTCATAACGTCCTCTGAAGTGTATTGGCTTGCCTTCAAAATATAGAGTCTTTCTCTCGCTGTCACTTGATGAAAACTCACGCACGCCAACAGGCTCTATACTTGTAATGACCCGGTTCATGACAAAACGGACGCTGAAAATGATCGATCTCTATTACACGCCATCGCCAAACGGTCACAAAATCACGCTGTTTCTTGAAGAAGCGCAGCTGCAATACCGTCTGATTCATGTCGATATCAGCAAAGGTAGCCAGTTTCGTCCTGATTTTCTGCAGATCTCGCCGAACAATAAAATCCCGGCCATTATCGAC
>NZ_JAHLQZ010000195.1:0-7083 GCF_018919505.1 Citrobacter sp. S55_ASV_140 | reverse complement strand
TATATAATAACCGTGACACTCATCGGAATATAGCAACGAGAAAGGGCCATATTTTTAGCTGCTGGATGATTCTGACTAATGGAAAACATGTAAATTTTGTAAATTTAAAAAAAACTTAACGAACAATAATTTACACATTAAAAACTAACTTTTCAGTACGTTAGGAACAACCAACAAACATTTGAATTATCGTAAAATTCGTACTACGCACCATTTCATGAGACTTATCTTAACCTAAAACCACTATATTTATAAGTGTTATCGCGAATAATTCGAGTCTACCTGAGGTTATGTCTGACCTGCGGTTTTCGTATTATTAGGCCATTCAATTTAATGCGATTTAAATATTAAATAATAATTAATTAAGAATCCTTCAATTCATTAATTATACTTAACAATGAATTCACACCGTACCACGCACGGATCAGGCCGATAACAGCCCTCGCAGATAAAACCTCAGTATTTTCGAATGACGTCGTACCGCTTATGTGTCGGCGATCTTTTGCTTTACAGAGTTAAGTTTTTTTGACCAGACAAACCACCACACCCAAACCAACACTACAAAACATATCACCAATATAATACAATTACCCAGATTATTATTTCATGATAATTGCGTTATTTAGTTATTAACAGTTAATTATAACTTCATGGATTTTCAAAATCTTCTACTAAAGACCCTTCAAAACTTACCGTCGTGGGAGTACATTGTGCTGGGCTGACTTCCACGGCAGGGAGTGGCATTCACAGCTAAAAAGGTCAACGTTCATGTCCCCCATTGAAAAATCCAGCAAATTAGAAAACGTCTGTTATGACATTCGCGGCCCGGTTCTGAAGGAAGCAAAGCGCCTGGAAGAAGAAGGCAATAAAGTTCTGAAACTTAACATCGGCAACCCGGCGCCATTCGGGTTTGAAGCGCCAGACGAAATTCTGGTTGATGTGATCCGCAATTTGCCAACAGCGCAAGGATATTGCGACTCCAAAGGTCTTTATTCAGCCCGTAAAGCGATCATGCAGCATTACCAGGCCCGCGGGATGCGCGATGTGACCGTGGAAGATATCTATATCGGTAACGGCGTTTCCGAATTGATTGTGCAGGCCATGCAGGCATTGCTGAACAGTGGGGACGAAATGCTCGTTCCGGCACCTGATTATCCACTGTGGACGGCAGCGGTATCGCTCTCCGGCGGTAACGCCGTGCATTACCTGTGTGACGAATCATCTGACTGGTTCCCGGACCTTGACGACATTCGCGCCAAAATTACCCCGCGTACGCGTGGGATCGTCATCATTAACCCCAACAACCCAACCGGCGCTGTGTATTCCAAAGAGCTGCTGATGGAGATTGTTGAAATTGCTCGCCAGAACAACCTCATCATTTTTGCGGATGAGATTTACGACAAAATTCTCTACGATGATGCTGAACACCACTCGATCGCCGCGATGGCGCCGGACCTGCTGACTATTACCTTCAACGGCCTGTCAAAAACCTATCGCGTTGCCGGTTTCCGTCAGGGCTGGATGGTGCTGAACGGGCCGAAGAAACATGCCAAGGGGTACATCGAAGGTCTTGAGATGCTGGCCTCTATGCGCTTATGTGCTAACGTTCCGGCGCAACATGCGATTCAGACCGCGCTGGGCGGATACCAGAGCATCAGTGAATTTATCATGCCTGGCGGGCGCCTGTATGAACAACGCAACCGCGCCTGGGAGTTACTCAATGATATTCCCGGCGTCTCCTGCGTGAAACCGCGCGGCGCGCTGTATATGTTCCCGAAAATCGACGCTAAACGCTTCAACATTCATGACGACCAGAAAATGGTGCTCGACTTCCTGTTGCAGGAAAAAGTGCTGCTGGTTCAGGGGACCGCGTTCAACTGGCCGTGGCCGGATCATTTCCGCATCGTCACGCTCCCGCGCATTGACGATATCGAAATGTCGCTGAGTAAATTTGAGCGCTTCCTGTCAGGGTATCACCAGTTGTAATAAAACACGGGCTGTTGGATCAGTATGACGAGTATTTGCATCTGACAGCCTTCTCTGCGCACAATGACTCTTAGGTTGCCATCATATAAGGGTCGTTATGAAGCAGAGCCATTTTTTTGCCCACCTCTCCCGCCTGAAGCTCATTAACCGCTGGCCGCTGATGCGCAACGTGCGCACCGAAAATGTGTCAGAGCATAGTTTGCAAGTTGCCATGGTCGCTCATGCGCTGGCGGCGATCAAAAACCGTAAATTTGGTGGTCAGCTTAATGCAGAGCGTATTGCCCTGTTGGCAATGTACCATGATGCTTCAGAGGTGCTGACCGGTGACCTCCCTACCCCGGTAAAATACTTCAACTCACAAATCGCCCAGGAATATAAAGCGATAGAGAAAATTGCCCAGCAAAAGCTGGTCGATATGGTGCCCGACGAGCTGCGCGATATTTTTGCTCCGCTGATTGATGAACATGCTTACAGCGAAGAAGAGAAATCTATTGTCAAACAGGCCGATGCGCTGTGCGCTTATCTGAAGTGTCTGGAAGAGCTTTCGGCGGGCAATAATGAGTTCTTGTTGGCGAAAACGCGGCTGGAAAAAACGCTGGAGTCGCGGCGCAGCGAAGAGATGGACTATTTTATGGAGGTGTTTGTCCCGAGTTTTCACCTCTCATTAGATGAGATCAGCCAGGATTCACCGCTTTAAACGATGTTGCCGGATGGCGACGTCAACGTCTTATCCGGCACATAAAAATCAAAACGGGAACAGCATCGGGATCATCACCACGCACACCGCCATCACGATCACCGTAAACGGCACGCCAATTTTCACGAAATCGCTAAAGCTGTAGTTACCCGGCCCCAGCACCAGCGTGTTCACCGGCGAAGAGACCGGTGTCATAAAGGCTGCGGATGCTGCCATTGCAATCACCATTGCAAAAGGATACGGCGAAACCCCCATCGACTTTGCCGCCGCCAGGGCAATTGGCGCCATGAGTACCGCCGTCGCAGTATTTGAGATAAATAACCCGATGCTCGCGCACAGGACGAACAGGCAACCCAACATCATGTACGGGCCATACCCGCCGCCGACGTCCATCAGTCCTTTTACTACCAGATCGACACCGCCGGTTTTTTGTAGCGCCAGTGCAAAGGGCATCATCCCGACGATCAAAATAATGCTCGGCCAGTGAATCGCTTTATAGGCGCTTTCGGCATCGATACAGCGGAATTTCCCCATCAGCAGGCAGGCGATAATTGCGGCAACCGTATTAGGAATTTCATCGGTAAGCATCAGGGCCACCATCAGCACCAGGCAGAAAATGGCATGCGGCGCCTGACTGTGCGCCGGGGAGGCTTCACTGACCTCAGCTGGCATGTTCAACACCACGAAGTCGCGCCCTTTTTGTCCCAGCAGTGTGATGAGCTTCCAGTTACCCACCACCAGAATGATATCCCCCATCAGCAACGGTTCATCCACCACCGCGCCTGCCAGCGCCGTACCATCGCGTTTCAGGCCGACCACATTCAGACCGTAACGCGTACGAAAGGCTATCTCCCGTACCGTTTTGCCAATCAGTTCCGATTCAGGGATCAGTGAGATCTCGGCCATTCCCACATCAAGCGCCTGCTCGGAGAAATATTCCCCGCGCAGCACCATTGGCTCCAGCAGTTGCTCACTGCAAAATTCTCGCAGATCGACATCCGCTGCAGACATATCAATCAGCAGCACGTCACGGGCGCGAAACTCAGAAACCCCGTTAACATCAACAATCACGCGACGAAAGCGCCGCCAGCGCTCCACGCCAATCACGTTTGCTCCGTAACGCTCACGCAGTTTCAGGTCGTCCAGACGCTGGCCAATCATCGGTGAGCCAGGGCGAATCGCCAGACGGCGGGCACGCCCCGTGAGGCGATACTCTTTGATTAAATCGCGAAAAGTCCGGCGTTTCCAACCGTCTCCCGGCTGCCCGGAGTCTTCACCCTTCAGCATAAAGCGCATCAGCAGCATATAAATTATGCCAAGCACCAGAACCACCAGCCCCAGTGGAGTGACGCTAAAAAAGCTGAAGCCGTTAAGTCCTTCGCGTAACAATTCACTGTTGACGACCAGGTTTGGCGGTGTCGCCACCAGCGTCATCATACCGCTTATCAATCCGGCAAAGCTCAGCGGCATCATCAGGCGCGAGGGAGAAATTTGCATGCGCATGGAAACGCTTAAGACAACCGGTATAAAGATAGCAACCACGCCGGTCGAACTCATAAACGCACCGAGCCCGGCCACGGTTATCATCAGCAACACCAGCATTTTGACTTCACTGCTGCCGGCGACCTTCACCAGCCAGGCCCCCATCACCGTCGCCACCCCGGTACGCACCAGACCGTCGCCGATAATAAATAAAGCCGCGATCAAAATAACGTTAGGATCGCTGAACCCGGAAAAAGCTTCTGTGATGCTCAATGTTCCACTCAGAACAAAGGCAATAATGACCAGCAAAGCGATCGCGTCCATACGCACTCTGCCAGTTGCAAACAAGACGACGGCAATCGCCAGCAATGAGAGAACCCATATCAATTCACCGTTCACAACATATCCTTGTTAAATGAGAGGGATGGAGCGATTCTGCCATAAAAAAGCCCCAACAATCAGGGGCTAAATCATGATCAGGTATTTCTTACAACGACCACATTTCCGTTGGGCTGCTTGGTCACAGAAATATGTTCCAGACTGGTCAGCGAAAAATCGACCTCATCCAGACGCGGCGTGTCCGCTGGCGCATTTACCGCTATTACATGGCACCCTGCAGCCAGTCCCGAGAGCACCCCTGCGGGCGCATCCTCGACTACCGCGCATTCCTGTGGCGCCAGGCCCAGTAGCTGAGCGCCTAACAGATAGGCGTCTGGCTCTGGCTTACCTCTTTTTACCCGTTCGGCAGTGACAAACACTTCAGGAGCAGGAAGTCCTGCGACACGATGACGCGCCCGTGCGACCGGCATTGAACCGGAAGTCACAATCGCCCATGGAATGCCCGCTTTGTTGAGATGGTTGAGCAAGTCAGCCGCCCCTGGCAGCGCGGTGATCCCCGCGGTTTCCGTCGCTTCGATCTGCTCCAGGCGGGTGAACTCCGCAGCGATCTCCGCCTCGGACTTGCCCACCATAAAGTGTCGCAGGGAGGTAATGGCCTGCTTACCATGAATAAAGCCGAGCACCTCGGCGTGATCGAGGCCAAAACGATCGGCCCAGTTGCACCACGCGCGCTCAACTGCGGGTAAGGAATCGACCAGCGTTCCATCCAGATCAAACAGAAAACCTTTGCACTGCACGCTCGCCCCCTCAGGCATTAATGATTTGGTTAATTTCATTCGCGCTCAGGTGATACTGACGTGGGCAAGAGTGCCAGACATTCAGCATACGCTGATATTTTTCCCACATCGGGGTCTGGGCGTTGAAGCCATGCGTACCCGCATCAAAATGGGTATAACGCCCTTCCACATTGACCATAAACCGTACATACCCGAGGAAACGGGCTTCCGTTGCAGCGTCAAAGCCGAGGAAGGTCACGCGGCGCTCATCAATAGACTGCGCGTCTTTTAGATTAGTCCAGGACACATGTAATGCGTGATACATCTCCATAATATCGATAACCGTACGACAGGTTTCTTCCGTCAGCTCACCAAATTCACGATCCAGCTCGCGCATCTGCAAGCCGTAACCGCGTTCAATAATCGTCTGCAAACGACGATAACGCTCGGCGTTAGTGGGATCGAGCATAGTCATCATTTTGTACTGGTTAGACAAAATCAGACGTTGAGCGTTGGTCATTTCCATTTGGGACTCCTGTATCACTACTACTACGATGAAAAAAAAGAAGGCATCTTGTGCCTTCTTTTATATGCGTAATCAGGGGTCAATTACAAATCATCAAGGAAAGTTTTATCCAGTTGTTTGAAGGCGCGCTTAAGCGTGTCAGCCAGCGCCTGATAATCAGGCTTTCCTTCTACCGGAGTGAGCGCCTGCCCGGCCTCTTGCAATTTACCCCGAACTTCGTAGAACCAGTTGAGTATTGAAGGCGGCAGCGGCGTAACAGAACGCTTACCCAGCCACCACATGCCCTGCATCGGCAGACTGAGCGCAAACAGCGCCGTCGCCACGGCGGGTCCCAACTGCCCGCCTAAAGCAATTTGCCAGCATAAGGTGAAAACAGCGATGGGCGGCATAAAACGGATTGCGTAACGCGTCATACGGATGACGCGGTTCTCAACAAATACGGGCGCGAGGCGCTTTTCCATTGGCCACGTCTTCGCATAGTGCTGCCCCCGGCGAAACAAACTAAAAAAATTGACGGAACGATTATCCGGTGTCGACATGGCGGTTACCTCAACTTCACATATAAAAATTAAAAAATTTGTGCAAAACAACAACTATAAAGGACATCGTTCAAAACATTTTGTCTTTGATACCCACATTCAGGTATCCTGTGCCGGCCTGTAAGGCCTTTAGTCCAAAATCATTGAGTCGTCAAATTGGCATACAGTATGCCACTGGCTGAAAAATACGCAAAATGACATAGACTCAAAGGTATTTATTCCATCGTGCCCAAAAAGACTCTGGCGCATGATGTTAATCATAAACGTCGGTGTCATCATGCGCTACGCTCTATGACTCCCTGACGTTTTTTTAGCCACGTATCATAAATAGGTACTTCCATGTCGAGTAAGTTAGTACTGGTTCTGAACTGCGGTAGCTCCTCACTGAAATTTGCCATCATCGATGCAGTAAACGGTGAAGAATACCTCTCTGGTTTAGCCGAATGTTTCCATCTCCCAGAAGCACGCATCAAGTGGAAAATGGACGGCGGTAAACAAGAAGCGGCTTTAGGTGCAGGCGCCGCTCACAGTGAAGCGCTGAACTTTATCGTTAACACTATTCTGGCACAAAAACCAGAATTGTCTGCGCAATTGACCGCTATCGGTCACCGTATCGTACACGGCGGCGAGAAGTATACCAGCTCTGTGGTTATCGATGATTCCGTTATCCAGGGCATCAAAGATTCTGCCTCTTTCGCACCGCTGCATAACCCGGCTCACCTGATCGGTATCGCAGAA
>NZ_JAHLQZ010000194.1:0-7103 GCF_018919505.1 Citrobacter sp. S55_ASV_140 | reverse complement strand
TTGGTTTTATCCACAGATTATGCCAATAAGTTAGGCACAATTTGTGTAAAAATTCGATTTTCGTCGCACGTCAAGGCTGTAAATTGAAACAGTAGTGGGGGTTTTTCACAGTTATCCCATCTTTCTGTGGATAACATGGTGTAAGATCCTGTTCATTGTCAGTGACCAGAATTGGAAAACCCGCATTGCTGTTGCGCAACTGCGCGCGCGTGAATATAAAAACCAATATAAATCATATAATTGAATAAAGCATGTGGAAAAAGATAAACTCTGTCCACACGGTATAAAATCATTGCTCATTTTTTCACCTAAGGGTTGACCCGATGCCAGAACTCCATCCGTTACTTTCTCCGCCTGACTCTGAAGCCCAATTGCTGACTCAGGCGCGGCAGCTTGCGGGCTACTCGTTGGGAGAATTGGCGACCATGGCGGGACTCGTCACCCCCAGGGATCTCAAGCGTGATAAAGGCTGGATTGGCGTCCTGCTGGAAATTTGGCTGGGCGCCAGCGCAGGCAGCAAGCCGGAGCAGGATTTTGCGGCGCTGGGCGTGGAGTTGAAAACGATCCCTGTGGACAGTCTTGGCAGACCGCTGGAAACCACCTTCGTATGCGTAGCGCCGTTAACTGGCAATACAGGCGTCACCTGGGAAACCAGCCATGTGCGGCACAAACTTAAACGCGTACTGTGGATCCCGGTAGAGGGTGAACGCAGCATTCCACTGGCTGAACGTCGCGTCGGCTCGCCCTTGCTCTGGAGCCCGAACGACGAAGAAGACCAGCAATTACGGTTGGACTGGGAAGAACTAATGGACATGATTGTGCTAGGCCACGTCGAACGCATCACCGCTCGCCATGGGGAAGTGTTACAACTGCGTCCCAAAGCCGCCAATGCCCGAGCGCTTACCGAAGCGATTGGCGCCCATGGCGAACCCATCCTGACCCTGCCGCGCGGGTTTTATCTGAAAAAGAACTTCACGCGCGCATTGCTTGAGCGGCATTTCTTATTCCAGCCGCAATAGGCACTGCCCGGCCTTTCACCCGCCGCGTTACGGGCCTATAATTACCGCTTCTTTTTTTTGGCAGGACTTTGCTCGATGTTATTTGCATGGATAACCGATCCTAACGCCTGGCTTGCGCTCGGTACGCTGACGCTGCTGGAGATCGTTCTTGGGATCGACAATATTATTTTCCTCTCTCTGGTTGTAGCCAAACTTCCGACAGCGCAACGCAATCATGCCCGACGTATTGGGCTGGCGGCAGCAATGATTATGCGTCTGGCGCTGCTGGCCTCTATCGCCTGGGTAACACGGCTGACAAACCCGTTGTTCGAGGTATTTGGCGAGGCGATTTCGGCGCGTGATCTGATCCTTCTGCTCGGCGGGTTGTTCCTGATCTGGAAAGCCAGTAAAGAGATCCACGAATCCATTGAAGGTGAGGAAGAGGGACTGAAAACCCGCGTCTCTTCATTCCTGGGCGCGATTGTGCAGATCATGTTGTTAGACATTATCTTCAGTCTGGATTCCGTAATTACAGCGGTAGGCTTGTCTGACCATCTGTTTATCATGATGGCGGCGGTGGTGATTGCCGTGGGCGTGATGATGTTTGCTGCTCGCCCAATTGGTGAGTTTGTCGATCGTCACCCTTCAGTGAAAATGCTGGCGCTCTCTTTCCTGATTCTGGTCGGTTTTACGCTGATTCTGGAAAGTTTCGACGTCCACGTTCCAAAAGGATACATCTATTTCGCCATGTTCTTCTCTATCGCGGTAGAGACACTGAACCTGTGGCGTAATAAAAAAAATCCGCTCTGATGAAATCTGTCGCTCCCCGCAAGGGGAGCGAATACCGCGCCGGACCTACCTCTTCTCACAGTTTAAGATTTTACTGCTTTCGTCATGCATAACTTCGCGTTATTACTAAACTATTGTCAGACGCAGGCCATGAGAGGATAAGCAGATGAAAAAATGGGCAGTTTTGATTTCCGCCGTAGGACTGGCTTTTGTAGTTTCTGGGTGCAGCAGCGATTATGTAATGGCGACAAAAGATGGCCGAATGATCCTGACCGACGGAAAACCAGAGATTGACGACGATACCGGTCTGGTGAGCTACCACGATCAGCAAGGCAATGCGATGCAGATCAACCGCGACGATGTATCTCAAATCATTGAACGCTGATGGTTGAGGTCAGCAGCGCGCTGGCCTTAACAATTTTACTTCCCTTTTTCTCTTCCCTCAGCCATTTTTATAATCCTTATGTTGTGATTATAAAAAGGAAACGGCTATGCAATATCACCGTATACCCCACAGCTCGCTGGAAGTCAGTACACTGGGGCTGGGCACAATGACGTTTGGTGAACAAAACAGCGAAGCCGACGCCCATGCACAGCTCGATTATGCCGTGGCACAAGGCATAAATTTGATCGACGTTGCCGAGATGTATCCGGTACCGCCGCGTCCTGAAACCCAGGGGCTCACCGAAACTTACGTGGGCAACTGGCTAGCCAAACACGGTAGCCGCGAAAAGCTAATCGTGGCGTCGAAGGTCAGTGGGCCATCACGTAACAACGACAGCGGCATTCGACCAAATCAGGCGCTGGACCGTAAAAATATCCGTGAAGCGCTGCACGACAGTCTGAAAAGACTGCAAACCGATTACCTGGATCTGTATCAGGTTCACTGGCCGCAGCGCCCCACCAACTGCTTTGGTAAGTTAGGCTACAGCTGGACGGACTCCGCGCCGGTCGTCTCCCTGTTGGATACGCTGGACGCGCTGGCTGAGTTTCAGCGCGCGGGAAAAATTCGCTACATCGGCGTTTCCAATGAAACCGCGTTTGGCGTGATGCGTTATCTGCATCTGGCGGACAAACACGATCTGCCGCGCATCGCCACTATCCAGAATCCCTACAGCCTGCTGAACCGTAGCTATGAAGTTGGACTGGCAGAAGTCAGCCAGTACGAAGGGGTTGAACTACTGGCCTATTCTTGCCTGGGCTTCGGTACGCTAACCGGTAAGTATCTGAACGGCGCGAAGCCTGCCGGCGCACGTAATACGTTGTTTAGCCGTTTCACACGCTACAGCGGTGAGCAAACGCAAAAGGCCGTTGCAGCCTATGTGGATATCGCGAAACGCCATAATCTGGATCCTGCGCAAATGGCGCTGGCATTCGTGCGTCGTCAGCCGTTTGTCGCCAGCACCCTGCTGGGAGCAACGACGATGGAGCAGTTAAAAACCAACGTTGAAAGCCTGCATCTGGCGTTGAGCGAAGAAGTTCTGGCCGAGATTGAAGCGGTGCATCAGGTGTATACCTATCCTGCACCATAACGGTTAGTGCCTGATGGCGCTACGCTTATCAGGCCTACAGAAAGCATTCCCTGTAGGCCCGATAAGGCAACTACACGTAACAGACTAATGGCGGCGCTGCCAAATCCATAGCGCCGCAATCGCCAGCGCAAACAGCGCGCCAAATCCAATACCAATCGCTACCGCCGGGATCCCCACCAGCACCGCCAGCGAGTAAATACCCAGCATCAGCAGCATCGCGCTGTTTTCACCCAGGTTTTGCACCGCAATCGCATTACCCGCACCGACGCTTTTCTTGCCCCGCTCCTGTAACAACGCATTCAGCGGCACCACAAAGAACCCGCCTGACACGCCGATAAGCATCAGCAACGCGTAGGCCGGAAGCAGCGCATGTTGCAGCGAGAAGATCAGCACCACGACGCCAATCAGGATCCCCGCAGGCATACAGCGCGACACGGTTTCCAGCGTCACCAGCTTCGCTGCCGCACCCGCGCCGACCACAATCCCAATCGCCACCATGGCATTCAGGTAAGTAGGTGTGGCGTTATCGGTGATGCCCAGCGCCACCGGCACCCACAGCACCAGCAGAAAACGCAGCGTGACGCCAGCGCCCCAAAAGAGGCTGGTTCCCACCAATGAGAAACGCGTTTCACCGTTACGCCACAGCGAAGTGGCCGCACAGAAAAAACTGCGGGTCATTTTCCCCAAATGCCAGGACTGGCCAGGGCGAGCCGCAGCCAGCTTCGGGATAAACAGGTTAGCCACCACAGCGCCCGCATAGGCCAGCGCACAGGCAGAAAGCGCAGCAATCACGTGCCAGTCGGCCAGCACGCCCCCCGCCACAGAACCGAGTAAAATCGCGGCAATGGTGGAGGCTTCCATCAGGCCGTTAGCTTTCACCAGTTTGTCGCCAGTGGTCAGTTCACCGAGAATGCCATACTTGGCTGGTGAATACGCCGCCGCGCCGATCCCCACCAGCGTATAGCCGAGAAACGGATTAACGCCGAAGCAAATACTCGCCGCGCCCAGCAGCTTCATGCCGTTAGCGAACATCATCACCCTGCCTTTGGCAAAGCTGTCCGCCACCTGCCCGACAAAGGGCGCAAACAGGATGTAAGCGCCCACAAACACCATTTGCAGGATCGGCTGACTCCAGTCCGGATAAAATTGTTCCTTAAGCAAAGCCAGCGTGGCGAACAGTAAGGCGTTATCGCCAAACGCCGACAGGAACTGCGCGGCGATAACGGACATCATCCCTTTGGACCAGATAGAAGTGTTAGTGTGCACTGACTCACTCATGTTGTTTTTCCGGCTCATCGACCCAGCTTTTCAGCGTGACAAAATCCGGCTTACCGCTGCCGAGTAATGGGAGTTGTTTCAGGTGGCGAATATCACGCGGCACGGCAAGTTCAGGCACGCCGTGCGCTCGCGCATACTGCTGCAGTTTTTCGCGCGTCAGTTCACTGTCGGTGGTGAACAGCACCAGCGCCTCGCCTTTGCTGGCATCGCTTTTGATCGCCGTGGCGTGCATTTTATCCGCAGATACCGCCAGCGCCAGTTGCTCAACCATTTCCAGCGAGACCATCTCTCCGGCAATTTTAGCAAAACGCTTGGCGCGTCCCTGGATCTGCACAAAGCCGTTTTCATCAAAGCGCACGATGTCTCCGGTGTCATACCAGCCGTGCTCAATCTCACCCTGCGCATTTTCTGCCGTCGGCACTTCCAGCACGCCGGGTTTTTCGACGCGCAAATAGCCGCTCATAATATTAGGGCCTTTCAGCTGTAAACGCCCTCCGTCCTCAATGCCTGGAACAGCTAACAGTCGGGCATCCATACCGGGCAAGATGCGCCCTACCGTTCCTGATTTCGCCGCCATCGGCACGTTGATCGACACCACTGGCGCACATTCCGTCACGCCATAGCCTTCAAGGACACGCAGACCAAATTTCTCCTGCCACAGCTGTTTTGTGGTGTCTTGCAGTTTTTCCGCTCCCGCCACCACATAGCGCAGACGGTGAAAATCATAGGGATGCGCGAAACGCGCGTAGTTGCCAAGGAACGTTGACGTCCCAAACAGTACGGTGCAGTTCCGGTCGTAGACCAGCTCCGGCACAATGCGGTAATGCAGCGGGCTGGGATAAAGAAACACTTCTGCGCCGGTCAGCAACGGCGTGAATAATCCCACCGTCAGACCAAAGGAGTGGAATAGCGGCAATGCAGACATAAAGCGGTCATCGGCGGTGAAATCGGCGATGGTTTTAATCTGCTCGACGTTCGCCAGAATGCTCTTGTGGCTGTGTACCACACCTTTCGGATGACCTTCCGAGCCAGAGGTAAAGAGGATTACCGCGGCCTCTTCCGGCTGCTGTTTCACCTGCGCCAGATGCGGCGCCAGCAGGTGTGAGAAAATCCACAGCTTATCGCTAAACGTCACATCGGCTTTCAGGTCTTCCAGGTAAACCCAGCGCACCTGGGTGAGCTGCTCCGGTAAATGCCAAAGTTTGCCTTTATCGAGAAACTGTCGGGAAGTGAAGATAGTTTTGATTTCTGATGCAGTAATGGCGCTGGTTAGCCCTTTTACACCTGCTGTATAGTTCATCATCGCCGGAATACGTCGACGCGCAATAGCGCCAAAAATGACCGCCGCGCTGATCCCCGCGTTTGGCAGCATCAGGCCAATTTTTTCACCCTCAGAGGTATATTTTTCCAGAATACGGGCCACAAACAGCGTCTTAGTCAACAGCTTACGGTAGCTGTCCGGCGTAAAGTTAACATCTTCAATGCAGTTTTTGCCTGCGCCATAGCGATATTTCGCCGCCAGCAGAGACTCATAAAGCGTTTCACGCGGACGTACCGCCATGCGCGCTTCCATCATAATTTGATGCAGCATTTCACCCGCGATTTTGCGGCGATCGCGAGCACGCGGCGCTTCCGGCATCGGCATATGGGTCGGCGGCAGGATGTGCAAGCGAATACGCGGGAAGAAGCGCTGTTTAACCAGACCTTTCAGGCGACTAAAGCGTGACAGCTCCGCGCCTTCGATGCGCACAGGAACCACCGTGGCCCCTGACTTTGCCGCAACAAACCCGGCGCCGTCATAGATTTTCATCAATGAACCGGTAGTCGAAATACGCCCTTCCGGGAAAATAACCACCGGACGCCCCTGCTCGACCAGGCGAACCAGATGTTTAATCGACATCGGTTTGGTCGGGTCTAACGGCACGAAATCAATCAGCGGGGTCAGCCAGCGCATGTACCATTGCTGACTAATAGAGGTGTAAACAGCAAAAACGGGGCGGATCGGTAAAAAAAGCGCCAGCAGGATGCCGTCGATAAATGAGACATGGTTGGGAGTAATTAGAACGCGTTCTCCCTGTAGCGCGCTGATATCTCCCGTGACGCGAACGCGGAAAAGCACGCGAAACAGATTACGAAAAAAGCCAAATAGCATCTCAACTCCCTGTGCCATTAATTACATAAACATTAATGATGGGAGAGTATACGAGTTGGGGAATGGGCGCGACAGGTAACTGGTGAATTCAATCCGAAAAAAAACCTGCGCATCCGCGCAGGTCGGTGCAAGAGACAGGTACGAAGTGCGTACCGAATAATCTCACCAATCAATACCTCTGGGATCTTGATTGTGGTCGTCAGCAGCCAGATACGCCAGTGCGAAAACGCAAAGGAATGAACCCAAATGCAACGAGTTGTGTAAATTATCGGTTACTGTTACAGATAGGCCGAAGACAAAAAAAAACCTGCGCATCTGCGCAGGCTGGTGTAAATCTAGTGATCAACCCGAAAG
>NZ_JAHLQZ010000193.1:0-7119 GCF_018919505.1 Citrobacter sp. S55_ASV_140 | reverse complement strand
GCTTACCATGCGCAATCGCACGCAGGGCGGCAAGTGCTGCAACCAGCGTTTTACCGGAACCGACATCGCCCTGCACCAGGCGCATCATTGGGACATCCAGCGCCATATCGCGTTCAATTTCGGCAGTGACCCGGGCCTGTGCGCCGGTTGGTTTAAAGGGGAGCGCCGCCAGCAGTTGATCTTTCAGCCGATTGTCAGGACTCAGCGGTTGGGCGTGAAAACGTTGCGCCCCGGCGCGAAGCGCCAGCATGCTGAGATTGTGCGCCAGGAGTTCTTCCAGAATCAGGCGTCGCTGAGCCGGGTGTTGTCCGGTTTCAAGGTCGCTAAGCTGTAACGTCGGTGGCGGACGGTGTAATGTGCGCAACGCTTCCGGCAGGCTCATCATGCCTTGTAGTAACTCCGGAGGGAGCAACTCGGCAATGGCGCAGGTATCGAGCAGATCCAGCGCCTGATCGGTCAACTTGCGCAGCGTTGCCTGCTTAACGCCTTCCGTGGTCGGATACACCGGCGTGAGCGTTTCCTGCAGTTCCGGCGTGCTGAGATCGCCCTGTACGCGGTATTCCGGGTGAATCATTTCTGCGCCGTACTTGCCACGTTTCGCCTCGCCATAGGCCAGTACCCGACGCCCGGTGGCGAGGCTGTTTTTCATTGCTGCGCTGAAGTTGAAGAAACGCATAGTGAGAATGCCGGAGCCATCGCTTATCTGGCAGGTCATCATCCGGCGGCCACCAAAAGTGATATTGCAGTTCAGCACTTCGCCTTCAACGGTGGCATAGACGCCCGGCAGCAGTTCGCCAATGGGGTACAGATGAGTACGGTCTTCGTAGCGCAGAGGGAGGTGGAGCAGGAGGTCCTGCACGGTGTGCAAGCCAATTTTCGCCAGTTTACTGCTTTGTGCTGCGCCAACGCCCGTCAGAGAGTTGAGCGGGATGGCATCCAGTAAACGGCCTTTCATCGCGATTATTTCGCAGACTGCATAGTGGCCCACCACGTTGCATCGGCTTCAATTTCGCCCTGCGTGTTTACGTGAGGGTAGGGAAGTCCTTTGCGCTTAGCGACATTCGCCAGCACCGGATAACCGCCTTCAAACAGCAAGCGCTGCTGTTCATCTTCCGGCAACATGCTGTTTTCTCGTCGGTACATGCCAGCATTTTGTCGCTGGCGCTGTGCTTCGTACAGAATCAGCGCAGAGGCAACTGAAACGTTCAGTGACTGTACCATGCCAATCATCGGAATGATGATGTCCTGGTCCGCCAGATCGAGTGCTTCCTGAGTAATGCCGGTTTTTTCCTGGCCCATCAGGATGCAGGTCGGTCGCGTGTAATCAATCTCGCGGAAATCGACGGCTTTATCAGAGAGGTGGGTCGCCAGAACCTGCATGCCCTGGCTTTTTAACTGCGTGACCGCATCGCTAATGGTCGGGTGGGTTTTAACCTGCACCCAGCTGTTACTGCCCGCGGCAGAAGAGGCCATGGTACGCATACGGCTACCCGGCCAGACGGCGTGGACTTCATGTACGCCGACTGCGTCTGCGGTACGAATGATCGCAGAAACGTTATGAGGTTTATGGACCTGCTCCATGCAGACGGTCAGATCGGGCTGACGCCTGGCAAGCATTTCGCAAATGCGCTCATAGCGTTTTGAGTTCATATCTCTAGTTTCGGTTGCGGGTGACTTTAATCACGTCCGGCATGACGCGGATTTTGCGCATAATATTCGCCAGATGCACGCGATCGCGAGCGGTCAGGCGAATAAAGGCGCTATAAACACGACCGTCTTTCTCTTCAGTATTCAGACTTTGAATATTGGAGGTCGTCGTGTTGATTGCCGCCGTCAGGTTCGCCAGAGCACCCTGGTGGTTAAACATGTCCACCTTAATTTCTGTGATGAACTCCTGCTCTGTCTCTTTATCCCATTCCACCGCCATAAATTTCTCTGGCTCTTTCTGGTAGCCACGAATGTTACGGCAGGACTCATGGTGAATCACCAGACCTTTACCCGGACTGACGTGGGCAATGATCGGATCGCCAGGAATTGGACGACAGCATTTGGCAAAGGTGATCAGTACGCCGTCTGCGCCTTTGATCGGCAGATGACCATGACCAGATTGCGCAGGAACGTTCGCCGATGCTTCGCCCTGCTGAAGGTTTTTCGCTACCACCACGCTCATGGCGTTGCCCAGACCGATTTCCGCTAACAGATCGTCAAGCGTAGCGAGCTTCATACGCTCAAGCTCACGCTGGATACTTTCCTGCGGGATTTCAGCCAGTTTACGGCTACCACCCAGGGCATGGTTAAGCAGTCGACGCCCCAGACTGACGGAATCATCGCGCTTAAGGTTTTTCAGCAGTTGGCGAATTTTTGCTCGTGCTTTCGAGCTGACGACGAAGTTGAGCCATGCCGCATTCGGCCGGGCGCCCGGCGCGGTAATGATTTCAACGGTCTGACCGCTAAACAGCGGTTGGGAAAGCGGATAAGGCTGTCTGTCGACACGTGCGCCAACGCAGGCATGACCGATATCGGTATGTACCGCGTAGGCGAAGTCGACAGGCGTCGCACCGGCAGGCAGCTCGACAATACGCCCTTCCGGTGTGAAAACATAAATCTCATCCGGGAAGAGATCAGATTTAACGCTTTCAATAAATTCAAACGAGCTACCGGCGCTTTGCTGCAGTTCCAGCAGGCTTTGCATCCAGCGTTGTGCGCGGATTTGTGCCGTGGTGCTGGTTTCGCCATGCTCTTTGTACGCCCAGTGTGCCGCGACCCCCATCTCCGCCATCTGGTCCATGTCTTCGGTACGAATTTGTACTTCAACAGGCACGCCGTGCGGGCCGATCATTGAGGTATGCAAAGACTGATATCCGTTCGCTTTGGGAATGGCGATATAGTCTTTCACGCGACCTGGGCGCGGTTTGTACAGGCTGTGCATCTGGCCGAGTACGCGATAGCAGGTATCGGAGTCATGAACGATGACGCGGAAAGCGTAAATGTCCATGATCGAATGAAAACGCTGCTCTTTGAGCACCATTTTGCAGTAGATCGAGTACAGGTGTTTCTCGCGACCGCTTACGCGACACGGAATGCCTGCTTCCTGCAAACGCCCCTCGATCTCCGAGAGGATTTTTTGAATCATCTCTTTGCGGTTGCCGCGGGCGGCTTTTACCACTTCTTTAATCACGCGATAGCGGTTCGGGTACAGCGCTTCAAAACCCAGCTCTTCCAGCTCGGTTTTAATGTGATGAATACCTAAACGATGCGCCAGCGGACTGTAGATTTCGAGGGTTTCACGGGCGATGCGGCGGCGCTTATCGGGGCGTAATGAGCCCAGCGTGCGCATATTGTGGGTACGGTCGGCAAGTTTGATGAGAATGACGCGGATATCCTGCACCATCGCCATAATCATCTTGCGAAAGTTTTCAGCTTGCGCCTCTTTCTTATCGCGAAACTTAAGCTTATCAAGCTTAGATACCCCTTCTACCAGCTCTGCAACGCTTTTACCAAAAAGCTGTTCCATGTCCTGGTAGGTGGCTGGAGTATCTTCAATCACGTCATGCAGCAGCGCAGCCATCAGCGTTTCGTAGTCGAGTTTCATCTCGGCCAGAATGCAGGCTACCGCTACGGGGTGCGTGATATAAGGTTCACCGCTTGAACGTGTCTGGCCCTCGTGAGCGTCACGTGCAACGAGATACGCCTGCCGAAGACGCTTAATCTGGTCTTCCGGCAGGTAGTTTTGAATCAGCTGATTCAGGCTTTCAAACAGATACAAGGGCGACCCGCTTTGTGATTAACGACGACCTTCAGCAATAGCGGTAACGGCTTGTAATTCAGCGGCTTCCTGCTCTTGCTGTTCCTGGCGCTCACGTACGTCGAGGATCTGGTTGTTGATCAGACCTTCTTCGATTTCGCGCAGCGCGATAACGGTAGTTTTATCGTTTTCTTCCGGTACGAGCGGATCCTTTCCGCCTACCTGCATCTGACGAGCGCGACGCGCGGCGACCAGTACCAGGTCAAAACGGTTACCAATTTTCTCTACAGCGTCCTGAACAGTTACGCGTGCCATACTTAAAATGCTCCACAGGTGAAGAAATGACTGGGCATGATACTGAATGTGGGTTCAGTCTGCCAACAGTTTGCTGATTAAAGCGTCATGACGCTGCTTTTGGCGGCTCATGCGCAGACGTTCGGCGCGAATGATGGTTTTCAAATCGCCCAGGGCGGTATCGAAATCATCGTTCACAATAAGATAATCATATTCGGCGTAATGGCTCATTTCTGCAACAGCTTGCGCCATACGTTTTGCGATCACGTCTTCGCTATCCTGACCTCGACCACGAAGACGGCGGTCCAGCTCAATCTTAGAGGGCGGCAAAATAAAAATACTGCGCGCATGCGGCATTTTTTCACGAATTTGCTGCGCACCTTGCCAGTCGATATCTAAAAAGACGTCTACGCCGGATGCTAATACTTGCTCAATGGCCTCACGCGAAGTGCCGTAGTAATTACCGAAAACCTCAGCGTGTTCCAGAAACGCGTCTCTGCCAATCATGGCTCTGAATTCGTCATGGTTCACAAAGAAATAGTGTTCACCATGCACTTCCCCCGGGCGCGGTGCGCGCGTGGTGTGCGAAACAGAAACCTGGGTGTCATACAACGGTTGGGTCTTTAATAAAGCCTGAATCAGGCTGGATTTACCCGCGCCACTGGGGGCAGAAACAATATAAAGCGTGCCTTGAGCCATGAGTATCTTAATGTATGTGATTGTCGAAAGAGAGCCTACATACGGGCTTATTATACACGTAGCCGCTATGTGACGTAGCCTTTGTCACACTTTTTGCGCATGTTTATTGCGTTTTGCGTACCCGTTTCCTGTTTTATCGGTGATTTGCAGCAATATGTGAAAAGGTCAGGAATGCTGTTCGCACAATCAATTTTTGTCGCTCTGTTTCCATTGCGCTTCGCGCTATATCTGAGCCGGGAAGCACATTGCTCAGCGGAGGCAGCATGAGGCGATGGAAATGCCTTGGCATAGTTTTACTGGTCTGGAATTTGCCTGTCTGGGCGGTATGCCCGGTCTGGTCTCCAGCCCGGGCAGGCGAGGAAATTTCACGATTACAGCAGCAGATAACACAGTGGAATGATAGTTACTGGAAACAGGGTGTCAGCGCCGTTGATGACGGCGTTTATGACCAGCTCAGTGCGCAACTCATCCAATGGCAGCGCTGTTTTGGCGATGAAGCCCCACCTGATCTGTCTGCGCCCCCAATCAGTGGCACAGTCTCACATCCAGTGCCTCACACGGGGGTCCGTAAGCTGGCAGATAAGCAAGCGTTACAGCAATGGATGCGTGTTCGCAGCGATCTCTGGGTACAGCCAAAGGTCGACGGCGTGGCGGTCACGCTGGTCTATCGCAATGGCAATCTGGTAAGAGCGATTAGCCGAGGTAATGGCCTGAAAGGTGAAGACTGGACGCAAAAGGTGCTGCGGATACCTTCCGTACCACACAAGACCAAAGGTCTGCTGGCAAACAGTACGTTGCAGGGCGAGATATTTTTACAGCAGGAAGGGCATATCCAGCAACAGAGTGGGGGAATGAATGCCCGCTCAAAGGTCGCTGGAATGATGATGCGCCAGAGCAACCCGGAATTGTTACGTTCGTTGGCTATATTCATCTGGGCCTGGCCTGATGGTCCGGCGGTCATGTCGGAAAGGCTGGAACAACTCACTGCCGCCGGGTTCAGTTTCACGCAACGCTATACCCAGCCCGTGAAAAATGCGGACGATGTCGAGCATGCCCGTACCCGTTGGTGGACTTCAGCACTCCCTTTTGTGACGGATGGCGTCGTGGTGCGATCGGGGAAAGAACCGCAGGCGCGATACTGGTTACCTGGGCAGGGAGACTGGCTGGCGGCATGGAAATATCCGCCCGTGGCTCAGGTATCCGAGGTCACAGATATTCAGTTTTCAGTCGGTAAAAGTGGGAAAATTGCCGTAGTCGCGCTGCTGGCACCCGTCATGCTGGATGATAAACGCGTGCAACGCGTCAATATTGGCTCTGTACGCCGCTGGAATGAATGGGATATCGCGCTTGGAGATCGGATCCTGATAAGCCTGGCCGGACAGGGGATCCCGCGTATCGACGAAGTGGTCTGGCGTAGCACTCAACGCACTAAGCCAACGCCGCCTGTGGGACATTTCAATTCAATGACCTGCTTTTATGCCACGCCGGCGTGTTATGAGCAATTTATTGCCAGACTGGTTTGGCTGGGCGCGAAAGAAGTGCTGGAATTAGAAGGTATTGGTGAAGCGGGATGGCGTAACCTTCATCAGACGTATCACTTTGAACATATCTTTTCCTGGCTCGGATTAACTCAGGAGCAGCTCCGGTCCACATTAGGCGTAAGCAAAGGGGAGAAGATGTGGCATCAGTTCAACCTGTCGCGCCATCTTCCGTTCACACGTTGGGTTATAGCCATGGGAATACCGTTAACACAGGCAACGCTGAATGCCTGTCGGGATGCTTCGTGGCAACAATTGCAGGACCGTGATGAACAAAGCTGGCGACAACTCCCTTTAATGGGGGAGCGCCGGGCACGACAGATTATTCAGTGGCTGGAGGCCAGGGAGGTCATAGCGCTGAGCAACTGGCTGGCTGCTCAGCGTATTACGGGCTTTATGCCTTAATGGCCTTCATGGCGATAATAAAATACTGGCAGGCCCAACTTCAGGCGTAGCGCCAGTAAGCGGGCGGTAAAACCGAAGAGTAGGGTAGAGATAACCACCACATCGTGGCTGGAGACGTAATGTTGCAGCACGATGTAAAGCACGGCAGCGGCAAAAGAAACGCCAGCATACAGCTCTTTCTGGAACACTAACGGAATGCGTTTGCAGAACATGTCGCGTAACACGCCACCGAAGACGCCGGTAGTGACCGCAGCGACCACGGCGATAATCGGCCCGTGACCCATATCCAGCGCCACCTGTGCGCCAATAATAGAAAAGACCACCAGGCCCAGCGCATCCAGTACAAGGAATATTTTACGCAGGTAGGGCATGACAGGAGCAATAATGGTGGTGAGTACCGCAGCGGCCGCCACAATGATGACGTATTCAGGATGCTTT
>NZ_JAHLQZ010000192.1:0-7175 GCF_018919505.1 Citrobacter sp. S55_ASV_140 | reverse complement strand
GGTACAACAACGAAACATTGGTCACGCCGTTGATTTGTGTGTGATGAATAAAGAATCTCAATGATTTACAGTGTAAAAATCGTGACGGGGGGTACTCTATTGTGGTTAACCACATACCCGGCTTGTTGTTGATCTAAAACAACATAATTGACAGGGATAATTGAGTGGGACGCAACGTAGTAAGATGCCTGACGGTACTGGCGTCGCTGTGGATGCTAAGCGGCACGGTCGCGGCGCAGACATGGAACATTGGCGTGTTGGCCATGCGTGGGGAGATCTCCACACGTCAGCACTGGCAGCCGTTGGAAACCCTGTTGAATCAGCAAATTCCCGGTGAGCAGTTTCATATACAACCGCTGGACCTGCACCAGATGCAGGAGGCGGTGAATCGCGGCACGGTACAATTTGTGGTCACCAATCCGGCGCAGTTTGTACAGCTAAACAACCGCTCTGCGTTACGCTGGCTGGCGTCGTTACGTTCTACCCGGGGAGGCAAAGCCGCCAGTAACGTGATCGGTAGCGCGATTCTCGTCAGGCGCGATAGTGGAATCACTTCCGCGCATGATCTGATCGGTAAAACGGTTGGCGCCATTGATGCTCAGGCTTTTGGCGGCTATTTGTTGGGGTATAAAGCACTTAGCGATGCCGGTCTGCGACCTGAGCGCGATTTACGCCTGACGTTTACCGGTTTTCCTGCCGATGCCTTACTCTATTTACTACGCGAAAAAGCTGTGCAGGCGGTGATTGTGCCGGTGTGTCTGCTGGAAAACATGGATGAGGAAGGGCTCATTCATAAAACGGACTTTAGGGCTGTACTCAACCATCCGACCTCGATTCCCTGTTTAACCAGTACGCCGCTCTATCCTGACTGGTCATTTGCGGCACTGCCTGCAGTGAGCGACGAGCTCGCCGATCGCGTCACACGGGTGCTGTTCAATTCTCCGCAGAATGCAACGTTTCGCTGGGGAGCGCCTGCCTCGACACGCGAAGTAGAAGCGTTGCTACGTGATGTCCGCCAGCATCCGCAGCAGCGTCAGCTCTGGCTGGACGTCAAAAGTTGGTTTATCCAGCACCAGCTCGCTATGGGGGCTGTGGCCGTTGTGCTGTTGCTGCTGACGCTCAATTATATCTGGGTGATGCTGCTGGTTCGTCGTCGCGGCAGGCAACTGGAGCGGAACAGCATTCTGCTGCGCAAACAAGAACAGGCGCTGGAAACCGCTCGTCAAATGAGTGTGCTTGGCGAGATGACCTCCGGGTTTGCCCACGAACTTAATCAGCCGCTGTCGGCTATCCGCCATTATGCGCAGGGCTGTTTGATCCGCCTGCGCGGTCAGGATAAGCAGCATCCGTTGTTGCCTGCGCTGGAGAACATTGATGCTCAGGCGCAGCGAGGCGCTGATACGTTGCACAATCTGCGCCAGTGGGTCAGCCAGGCGCAGGGTAATCCGGTGATGACCGATGACTGGCGGGCCGTCAACGTTCATGATGCAATTCATCACGTCTGGCAATTATTGCGCATGCCCCAGCAATTCCCGGCAGTGGCGCTGCAAACGCGTGTCGGCAAGACGTTAAGGCTGACTCTGCCAAGCGTTCTGCTTGAGCAGGTGCTGGCCAATCTGGTGCTCAATGCGGCCCAGGCCGGGGCAACCACGGTGTGGTTTAGCGCTCAGCGTGAGGAGGGGGATGTGCGTATTCAGGTGCAGGATAACGCTGGCGGTATTGATGAGGCGCAGTTGTACCAGGCTTTTCAGCCTTTTATGACCACCCGTAAAGAAGGTATGGGGCTGGGATTAGCCATTTGTCAGCGGCTGGTGCGTTACGCAAATGGCGACATTGAGATCAAAAATCATCAGGCTCCTGATGAAAAAGCGGGGGCGGTAGTGACATTACATTTTAAGCAAAACCAGGAGGGAGGCCGTAGTGGCATTAATTCATCTGCTGGATGACGACATTGCCGTCACCCAGGCCTGTGCGTTTTTACTGGAAAGTCTGGGATATGAGGTATGTTGCTGGGAGCAGGGTGAAACATTCCTCGCAGGGGCAAATCTGCACCAGGTGGGCGTACTTTTGCTGGATATGCGTATGCCGGTACTGGATGGGCATGCTGTACATGAAGCGATGCGCCAGCGAGAAAGTACGCTGGCGGTGGTGTTCCTCACCGGGCATGGTGATGTGCCGATGGCGGTTGAGCAAATGAAACGTGGAGCAGTCGATTTTTTGCAAAAGCCGGTGTCCGCCGGGCCTTTGCAGACGGCGTTAGAGCACGCTTTGCAGGTTTCTCGCGCCGCTTTCTCGCGACAAGAGATCGTGACCTGCTATCAGATGCTCACGCCAAAGGAGCGAGAGTTGGCGCAACTGGTTGCAAAAGGGTTAATGAATCGGGAAATTGCGGACGCTATGAATATTGCCGTGCGCACGGTTGAAGTTCATCGCGCGCGGGTGATGGAAAAAATGCAGGCGCGGAGCCTTGCGGAACTGGTAAATCGACTGCAGCGGATCCGATAGATTTATGACATTTGTTTGATTTTCATTGAATTTTGTCTAATTAGCCAGAGTGATATATGCTGTTGGTTTGAGTTAATGACGAGCGGGCAAATATGGGAAATCAGACCAAAGACGATGAGTTGTACCGGGAAATGTGCAGAATAGTCGGTAAAGTAGTACTGGAAATGCGCGATCTGGGACAAGAGCCAAAGCATATCGTCATTGCGGGTGTGCTGAGAACCACCCTCGCCAACCAGCGTGTAAAGCGCAGTGAACTAGAAAAACAGGCCATTGAGACCGTTATTAAAGCATTGGCCGGATAATCCATAAAAAGAGGAGGGCAGTCATTTGCGCCATCCTCTTATTCTCGTCACGTTATTCTATCAATATATATAATTTAGGACTGCAATTAGAGAAACACACATCGCTGTATATTTCGTTGTATATCGATTGATATATAAAAATATATTTGAGAGTGAAGTCACAAATATTTGCAAGCCATATGAAATATTATTTCAACTTATCTTAATGATAATAAATCTCACTCCGCATTAATTACTTTCCTTCCGTTTTTTAATTGATGACGATCAAAACGACGGGCGCTGAATAACCACATTATCATTGCGCCTAACCCTAAAGGATTAGATTCATTTAGTTTAACCACCGTCATTTATACGATCAGGTTAGGGCAAATATTCACGTGTTGTTGGCAACATTAATGGCCGAATTGGCCCGATCTGTGCGTAAAAATTAGCCTTGATGTGTTGCCGCTACTGCGTTTGCGAAGAGGATGCGAAATAAATGAACCAGGTTGATCGTCCATTTTTAGATTGTGGTTTAACGCGGCTTGAATTCCTACGTATATCCGGAAAGGGTCTGGCAGGACTGACCATTGCACCCGCGTTGTTATCACTTTTTGGTTGTAAGCAGGAAGATATCGACAGCGGTACCGTTGGACTTATCAATACGCCGAAAGGTGTGCTGGTAACGCAGCGAGCACGCTGCACTGGTTGTCATCGCTGCGAGATTTCCTGTACCAATTATAACGATGGGGCCGTTGGCACCTTCTTTTCCCGCATCAAAATTCATCGTAATTACTTCTTTGGCGATGATGGCGTCGGGTCCGGTGGCGGACTGTATGGTGATTTAAACTATACCGCGGATACCTGCCGCCAATGCAAAGATCCGCAATGCATGAAGGTCTGCCCGATTGGCGCCATTACCTGGAAGCAGGAAGACGGTTGTATTGCCGTGGACCATAAACGTTGCATTGGCTGTAGCGCTTGTACCACAGCCTGCCCGTGGATGATGGCGACCGTCAACACGGAAACGAAAAAATCCTCAAAATGTGTGTTATGCGGGGAATGCGCCAATGCGTGCCCGACTGGGGCATTAAAAATTATCGAGTGGAAAGATATTACCGTTTGATAGAGGGCAGGCATGCCTGATACGCGTCATTAATTGCCAAAAATAGCGCAGTTTTGAATAAAAAAGCTGCCTGACGGGTATATCTATTAAACCTTCTTGCAAAGGAAAACATGATGGCTAACGGTTGGACAGGTAATATTTTACGGATCAATCTCACCACGGGTAATATCACCCATGAAGATTCCAGTAAATTTAAGAAATTTATCGGTGGGATGGGCTTTGGGTATAAAATTATGTACGACGAAGTCCCGCCAGGCACCATGCCGTTTGATGAAGGGAATAAACTGGTTTTCGCCACCGGGCCATTAACGGGCTCGGGCGCACCCTGTAGCTCCCGCGTCAATATCACCTCCTTGTCAACATTTACCAAAGGTAATTTAGTCGTAGATGCCCACATGGGCGGTTTCTTCGCCGCACAGATGAAATTTGCCGGTTACGACGCCATTATTATCGAAGGTAAGTCCGCGGCGCCTGTCTGGATCAACATCAAAGACGATAAAGTCAGCATCGAAAAAGCCGATTTCCTGTGGGGCAAGGGCACGCGTGCCACAACCGAAGAGATTTGCCGCATTACCAGCCCTGAGACTTGCGTCGCCGCGATTGGCCAGGCGGGGGAAAATCTGGTACCGCTCTCTTGCATGATCAACAGCCGCAACCACAGCGGCGGCGCCGGTACTGGCGCGGTGATGGGCTCGAAAAATCTGAAGGCCATTGCGGTAGAAGGGACCAAAGGTGTCAACATTGCCGACCGCAAAGAGATGAAGCGGCTCAATGACTACATGATGACCGAGCTTATCGGCGCCAACAACAACCACGTTGTGCCGAGCACCCCGCAGGCCTGGGCAGAATACTCTTCGCCAAACTCGCGTTGGACGGCCCGCAAGGGACTGTTCTGGGGAGCGGCGGAAGGCGGGCCAATTGAAACGGGTGAAATCCCGCCGGGCAACCAGAATACCGTCGGTTTCCGTACCTATAAATCCGTGTTCGATCTCGGACCTGCCGCTGAGAAATACACGGTAAAAATGAGCGGCTGCCATTCGTGCCCGATTCGTTGTATGTCACAGCTCAATGTCCCACGGGTGAAAGATTTTGGCGTACCGAGTACCGGTGGCAACACCTGCGTGGCGAACTTTGTGCACACCACCATTTTCCCCAATGGCCCGAAAGATTTTGACGATAAAGACGATGGGCGCGTGGTGGGAAACCTGATTGGTCTGAACCTGTTCGACGATTATGGCATCTGGTGTAACTACGGGCAGTTGCACCGCGATTTTACTTATTGCTACTCGAAAGGCGTTTTTAAGCGCGTACTGCCGGCGGAAGAGTATGCGGAGATCCGCTGGGATCAGCTGGAAGCGGGCGATCCTAATTTTATTAAGGATTTTTACTATCGGCTGGCGCATCGCGTGGGGGAACTCAGCCACCTTGCGGACGGTTCATATGCCATTGCTGAACGCTGGGATTTGGGCGAAGAGTATTGGGGTTATGCCAAGAACAAACTGTGGTCGCCGTTTGGTTTTCCTGTCCACCATGCTAACGAGGCTTCAGCGCAGGTTGGGGCGATCACCAACTGTATGTTTAACCGTGACTGTATGACGCATACCCATATTAACTTCATCGGTTCCGGTTTGCCGCTGAAATTACAGCGCGAAGTGGCGGGCGAATTGTTTGGTTCGCAGGATGCCTACGACGAAACCAAAAACTACACCCCGATCAATGCCGCGAAGATCAAATATGCCAAATGGACGTTGCTGAAAGTCTGTTTGCATAACGCGGTCACGCTATGCAACTGGGTCTGGCCGATGACGGTCTCGCCGCTCAAGAGCCGTAATTATCGCGGAGATTTGGATCTGGAAGCGAAATTTTTCCAGGCGGTTACCGGCGATGAAACCACGCAGGCGAGTCTGGATCTGGCCGCTGAACGTATCTTTACCCTGCATCGTGCCTATACGGTCAAACTGATGCAAACCAAAGATATGCGCAATGAGCACGATCTCATTTGCTCCTGGGTGTTTGATAAAGATCCGAAGATCCCGGTCTTCACCGAGGGGACCGACAAGATGGACCGGGAGGATATGCGCCTGTCACTGACGATGTTCTATCAGGAAATGGGTTGGGATCCGGAGCTGGGCTGTCCTACGCGCGAAACGCTGAATCGACTCGGACTTGAGGATGTGGCAGCCGATCTGGCGGCACAAGATCTGTTGCCAGCGTAAGGAACGCGAGATGACTAACGTGAGCAACGTTCAAGCACCCATTGAGGCGTTTCCTGATGAGGTAGATAGCCAAAAGAGACACTGGCTGCAGACGCTACAGCCGCCTGCCGAACAGGTGAACGCGCCGCAGGTTCAGGAACCTGCCAGCCCGGAGTCGATAGTGGCGGAATTTATCCGCCAACATTCAGCATCGGGTCAGTTGGTGGCTCGCAGTGTCTTCCTGCAGCCACCGTATTCGGTTCCTGAGACTGACCTAACCGTGCTGCTGGATACCCTGTGTCAGGGCGCGAATGGGGCGGATATTACCTGTGTGCACGGCGCTGAAGAGGCATATTTCTTTTCGACGCAAACCATGACGGCAAACTACGCCAGCATGTGTGTGCAGGTGGTGGAGAACGACATCTGTCGCGCGATTGCCGAGGCGGTACGCTTCGACTGTCAAACGTATCCACGCCCCTATAAGGTCGCCATGTTGACGCAACCGCCGTATAGCTTTGGCGATCAGCAGGTTGCAGCGGCGCTCTCGGCAATGGAAACGCACCCGGATTACGCAGATATACGCACTGTGGAATCGTCAAATGCGGAGCCTTATTTGTTCAGCGAACGTTTTATGAGTTATGGCAAAGCGTACGGCCTGTGCGAATGGTTTGAGGTTGAGCAGTATCAGAACCCCTGAATTCTTCAGGTTGATGTCATGGAATGTGTGGACGACCACTGTCACAGCATTAGAGGATAACCCGATGTCCTTCACCCGACGTAAATTTGTCATTGGCATGGGGACGGTGATTTTTTTTACCGGCCCAGGTCAAAGTTTGTTAGCAAGCCCCAGGAGCACTAAAGGCGTTCGTTATGTCATGATTCACGACGAATCACTGTGTAATGGCTGTAATATTTGCGCCCGCGCATGCAGAAAAACCAATCATGTTCCTGACCAGGGCAGCCGTTTGTCGATAGCACATATTCCGGTTTCGGATAACGACAACGAAACGCTGTATCACTATTTTCGTCAGTCCTGCCAGCATTGTGATGATGCGCCCTGTATTGAGG
>NZ_JAHLQZ010000191.1:0-7221 GCF_018919505.1 Citrobacter sp. S55_ASV_140 | reverse complement strand
GCATCTGCTGGGCGGTCGCGATGTTCTGGGTATGGCCCAGACCGGTAGCGGCAAAACGGCAGCGTTCTCTTTACCGCTGCTCAACAATCTTGATCCTGAGCTGAAGGCACCTCAGATTCTGGTGCTGGCACCGACCCGCGAACTGGCGGTTCAGGTTGCAGAAGCCATGACGGATTTCTCTAAACACATGCGCGGCGTGAACGTGGTTGCCCTGTACGGCGGCCAGCGTTATGACGTGCAATTACGTGCCCTGCGTCAGGGACCACAGATCGTCGTCGGTACGCCGGGTCGTCTGCTGGATCACCTGAAGCGCGGTACTCTGGACCTCTCCAAACTGAGCGGTCTGGTACTGGACGAAGCTGATGAAATGCTGCGTATGGGCTTCATCGAAGACGTTGAAACCATTATGGCGCAGATCCCGGAAGGTCATCAGACCGCTCTGTTCTCTGCCACCATGCCGGAAGCGATTCGTCGTATTACCCGCCGCTTTATGAAAGAGCCGCAGGAAGTGCGCATTCAGTCCAGCGTCACTACCCGTCCTGACATCAGCCAGAGCTACTGGACTGTGTGGGGCATGCGTAAAAATGAAGCGCTGGTGCGTTTCCTGGAAGCAGAAGATTTTGATGCGGCGATTATCTTCGTCCGTACCAAAAATGCGACTCTGGAAGTGGCAGAAGCGCTGGAGCGTAGCGGTTATAGCAGCGCTGCGCTGAACGGCGACATGAACCAGTCTCTGCGTGAGCAGACTCTGGAGCGTCTGAAAGATGGCCGTCTGGATATTCTGATTGCAACCGACGTCGCGGCCCGTGGCCTGGACGTTGAGCGTATCAGCCTGGTCGTTAACTACGATATCCCGATGGACTCCGAATCTTACGTTCACCGTATTGGCCGTACCGGTCGTGCGGGTCGTGCTGGCCGTGCGCTGCTGTTCGTTGAGAACCGCGAGCGTCGTCTGCTGCGTAACATCGAACGCACCATGAAGCTGACTATTCCAGAAGTAGAACTGCCGAACGCAGAGCTGCTGGGCAAACGCCGTCTGGAAAAATTCGCCGCGAAAGTACAGCAGCAGCTGGAAAGCAGCGATCTGGATCAGTACCGTGCTCTGCTGGCGCAGATTCAGCCTACCGCTGAAGGCGAAGAGCTGGACATGGAAACCCTGGCAGCCGCACTGCTGAAAATGGCTCAGGGCGAACGTAGCCTGATCGTACCACCAGATGCACCGATGCGTCCTAAGCGTGAATTCCGCGACCGTGACGATCGTGGCCCGCGTGACCGCAACGATCGTGGCCCGCGTGGCGACCGTGAAGACCGTCCGCGTCGTGAACGTCGTGACGTTGGCGATATGCAGCTGTACCGCATTGAAGTGGGTCGTGATGACGGTGTTGAAGTCCGCCATATCGTTGGCGCGATTGCTAACGAAGGTGATATCAGCAGCCGTTACATCGGTAACATCAAGCTGTTTGCTTCCCACTCGACCATCGAACTGCCGAAAGGTATGCCGGGCGACGTGCTGCAGCACTTTACCCGTACCCGCATCCTGAACAAGCCGATGAACATGCAGCTGGTTGGCGATGCAGTACCGCATACCGGTGGTGAGCGTCGTGGCGGTGGCCGTTTCAGCGGCGAGCGTCGTGAAGGCGGTCGCGGTGAAGGCCGTGGTTTTGGCGGTGAGCGTCGTGAAGGCGGTCGTGGTGATGGTCGTCGTTTCAGCGGCGAACGTCGTGAAGGTGGTCGTGGCCCGCGCCGTGACGATTCTTCTGCTCCGCGTCGTGATGACTCAGCCGGTCGTCGTCGTTTCGGCGGTGACGCATAAGCCAAAACGGCTTAAAAGCGTAAAATAAAGTATACAGCCCCGATCTCAACAATCGGGGCTTTTTTTATTTCAATTGTACTCGTGTACTGGTACAGTGCAGCACATTGATAAGTAGTCACAATATAAATGACTGGAGAGATGGCTAAATGGCAACACTAACCACCACCCAAACGTCACCTTCGCTGCTTGGCGGCGTGGTGATCATCGGCGGCACCATTATTGGCGCGGGGATGTTCTCTCTGCCGGTGGTCATGTCCGGGGCGTGGTTCTTCTGGTCAATGGCGGCGCTGATCTTCACCTGGTTCTGCATGTTGCACTCCGGGTTGATGATCCTTGAAGCCAACCTCAATTACCGGATTGGTTCCAGCTTCGACACCATTACCAAAGATCTGTTGGGCAAAGGCTGGAACGTTGTTAACGGCATCTCCATCGCCTTTGTGCTCTACATTCTGACCTACGCCTATATTTCGGCAAGCGGCTCGATTCTGCATCACACCTTTGCCGAGATGTCGCTGAACGTTCCGGCGCGCGCGGCAGGTCTTGGCTTTGCGCTGCTGGTCGCGTTTGTGGTGTGGTTAAGCACCAAAGCGGTTAGCCGCATGACGGCGATTGTGCTGGGGGCAAAGGTCATTACCTTTTTCCTGACCTTCGGCAGCCTGCTGGGACACGTGCAGCCCGCAACGCTGTTTAACGTGGCGCAGAGCAACGCTTCATATACGCCGTACCTGCTGATGACGCTGCCATTCTGTCTGGCTTCATTTGGTTATCACGGCAACGTCCCAAGCCTGATGAAGTATTACGGCAAGGATCCGAAGACCATCGTTAAGTGCCTGGTATACGGCACGTTGCTGGCGCTGGTGCTGTATACCGTATGGTTGCTGGGAACGATGGGTAATATTCCGCGTCCGGAATTTATTGGTATTGCGCAGCAGGGTGGGAACATTGATGTGCTGGTGCAGGCGTTGAGCGGTGTGCTGAACAGCCGTAGTCTGGATCTGCTGCTGGTGGTGTTCTCCAACTTTGCGGTCGCCAGTTCCTTCCTCGGCGTGACGCTGGGCCTGTTTGATTATCTGGCTGATTTATTTGGTTTTGATGACTCCGCAATGGGGCGTTTTAAAACCGCATTGCTGACGTTTGTGCCGCCAATTGTCGGTGGCCTGCTGTGGCCGAACGGTTTTCTGTACGCCATTGGCTATGCAGGTTTAGCTGCAACTATCTGGGCTGCCATTGTGCCAGCGCTGTTGGCACGTAAATCTCGCGAACGTTTCGGCAGCCCGAAATTCCGCGTCTGGGGCGGTAAACCGATGATTGCCCTGATTCTGGTCTTCGGCGTCGGCAACGCGGTTATCCATGTTCTGTCGAGCGTTAACCTGCTGCCGGTGTACCAGTAGAACAATTGCCCGGTGGCGCTACGCTTACCGGGCCTACAGAGATTGCGTAGGCCGGATAAGCCGCAGCCGCCATCCGGCACAAATAGCACTATCCCAACAATTCCTGCTTCACATCCATCGCCAAATCAAATGAGTGTAGCCGCGCCTGGTGATCAAAAATCTGGCCGTTAACCATAATTTCATCAGCCTGGGTTTCACGCAAAATAGCCTCCAGCCCGTGCCGCACTTTCGCCTTATCACCGACCAGTGACATGCGTAGCGCCTGCTGCACGCCATACTGTTCAGAAGCGGACCACAGTTGATGCATATTCTCTACCGGCGGCGGTAGCTGGCCGGTTTCGCCACGACGCAGTTTCATAAACGCCTGCTGCATTGAGGTGAAAAGAAATTCGGCATCGCGATTGCTGTCGGCGGCAATAATGTTGATGCACACCATCGCATACGGCTTTGCCAGGCGCGCCGAAGGCGTGAATTGGCTACGATACAGATGCAGCGCCTGATGCAGCATATCCGGAGCAAAGTGCGAGGCGAAGGCAAACGGCAGGCCAAGCTGCGCCGCCAACTGTGCGCTATACAAGCTGGAACCTAATAACCAGACCGGGATCTGCTCGCCGTAGCCAGGCACCGGGCGTACATGGGGGTTCGGGTCGTGGGCGTCGAACCACTCCACCAGTTCTGCTACGTCGCGTGGGAAGTTATCGATATCGCCACTCATATGGCGGCGCAGCGCGCGCATCGTTGGCTGATCGCTCCCCGGCGCGCGGCCAAGCCCGAGATCGATACGTCCCGGATACAGCGTGTTCAGAGTACCGAACTGCTCGGCGATCACCAGCGGCGAATGGTTGGGTAGCATCACGCCGCCAGAACCCAGATGCAGCGTGGTGGTATTGGCAGCCAGATAACCAATCAGCACAGAGGTTGCGGCGCTGGCGATGCCGGTCATGTTGTGATGTTCTGCCAGCCAGTAGCGGTGATAGCCGCGCTTTTCAGCCAGCCGTGCGAGATCAAGCGAGTGCGTAAAGGCTTCTTTTGCCGAAGAGCCTTCAGGGATCGGTGCCAGATCCAGCACCGAGAACGGAATAGTTTTATCAGTCATAACGGCTCACTTTGTTACCGGTTAATCATTTAATACTGCATTAAAATTTGATTAACGTTGTTAACAAAGTGAGCTTTATGAGACTGACGGCAAAAACAATGCCCGATGGCGCTGCGCTTATCGGGCCTACGGGATCGCGATTTGTAGGCCGGATAAGGCATCTATGCCGCTATCCGGCGAGGTTTTATCAGGATTGCAGTTCCAGCCCAGCCAGACGTTTCCAGTAACCGTTGCAGTCGCTATGGGCGGCAAGCGGTAATGGGGCAGTGCCGTTTTCATTGGCGCGGAAGGCATCCAGCATGGCAAATGTTTCCGTGCCTGAAGGGGACAGACGCACAATATCTACCAGTCCCTGCATGGATGTCAGCTCGTTGCCGAGGTTATAAACATAGCCGCTCATGGTCTGAATCCCGTTGAGAACAAAGACCTGTTGATTCTCCTGCGACAGCACATCTCGCCCGTTCGGGTATTTGATGCAGCAGGTTTCACACTCGTCTTTTGGCCGATCTTCGGAACGCGCCGTAAAGCAACGGGCAGAGTACGCCAGCGGCAGATGGCCGTAGCTCAGCACTTCCACTTCAAACTTATCGCGGATAGCTAACTCTTCACACTGGTTGAGCAGATTGATCAGCCAGTCGCGAGATAATTCTACCGGCATACACCAGCGCACCATCCCTTGTTTGAGCAGCAAACGTAGCGTCACCGCGTTGTAGCAGTTGAGCGCATGCCCGGCGACAAACGGCAGCTTACGTTCCGCGCACATGTTTACCACGCCCAGATCGCTGGCTTCCAGCAGGAAGTCGCCGTTTTCGACGTAGCGCTTCAGCTCTCCCAGCTCAGAGGATGCCTGCACCAGCGCCAGCGTTGACAGCACCACCTGTTTACCGCTGCCGGCGAGCGACTTCGCCATATCAATCCAGTCGCCGACTTTAGTGGCGCGACGTTTGCTGCATACCGCTTCGCCAAGATAGATAATGTCGGCCTGGCTGGCGGCGGCCTGATGATAAAAATCTTCCAGCGTTTCTTTTGGCCAGTACCACAGCACCGGCCCTAAGGAATATTTCATTGCTTCTCTCACTGCCATTTACGGTGATACGCGCCAAGCGTGGTCTGCGTGCCTTCGGACATGGAACCGAGCGTTTCCATCCATGCCGCCTGTGGCGCATAGTTCTGTGGGTCGGCTATACAACGATCGATCGCCTGACGCCACACTTTCGCCACCTGGCTGACGTAGGCCGGACTACGCTGGCGTCCCTCGATTTTTACCGAGGCAATATTGGCCGCCAGCAGCTCCGGCAGCAGCTCCAGCGTGTTCAGGCTGGTGGGTTCTTCCAGCGCATGATAGCGCTCGCCGTCAACCAAATAGCGGCCTTTACACAGTGTCGGATAACCAGCATTTTCTCCGTCCTGATAGCGGTCAATCAGCACTTCATTCAGACGCGATTCCAGACCTTGTTGGGTCTGCTGCCAGCGAACAAAACGCGCGGGAGAGCAAGCGCCAACCGTGTTAGGCGATTCACCCGTCAGGTAGGATGAAAGATAACACCGCCCTTCCGCCATAATGCACAGACTGCCAAAGGCGAACACTTCGAGTGGAACGGGCGTGACGCGAGCGAGCTGTTTCACCTGATGGATAGACAACACGCGCGGCAGCACCACGCGCGCGACATCAAAGTTGCGATGATAAAAATTAATCGCCTCTTCGTTGGTAGCAGATGCCTGAACAGAGACATGGCGCTCAATATGCGGGTAGCGCTCTGCGGCATACTCAAGCATGGCGAGGTCGGCGAGGATTAGTGCATCCGCACCCAGTTGCGCCGCCATATCTACGGCCCGCTGCCAGCGCGCATAACCATCCGGATGCGCAAAGGTGTTAATCGCGATGTGCAGCTTACGGCGGTGTTGATGGACAAAACTCACCGCTTCCTGCAATTTTTTCTCGGTAAAATTAAGGCCGGCGAAATGACGGGCGTTGGTATCATCTTTCAGCCCGATGTAGACAGCATCAGCGCCGTTCTCGATGGCCGCCTTAAGCGCCGGGAGATTTCCGGCAGGGCAGAGCAGCTCCATAATTTATCCTGAACGTAGCGCCGTGAAGGGCGCAGAAATGTTAACGAAGAGGGATTTTAGTTAACCTTGCTGAGACAATTTTTGATTTGAGGCAGTTAAAGTCGTATTGGTGACAGCAATAAAGAGGTAACAATTTCGCATCGAATTGTTGATTTATGCCGCTATGTCGTTTATTGGATATGGCAAAATAGCAGGACTATTGAAACAGGGAGTAAAGCTCGTGTTGGATAAACTGCGTTCACGCTTAGTACATTTTGGTCCTTCTCTGATGAGTGTACCGGTTAAACTGACGCCCTTTGCGCTGAAGCGCCAGGTCCTGGAGCAGGTTCTGAGCTGGCAGTTTAGCCAGGCGCTGGCTGATGGAGAGCTGGAGTTCCTCGAAGGCCGCTGGCTGAGTATTCATGTGCGTGATATTGGCCTCCAATGGTATACCTCTGTTGAGAACGATAAACTTATCGTCAGCCAGAGTGCCGATGCGGATGTGAGTTTTAGCGCTGACGCCAGCGATTTACTGATGATTGCTGCACGTAAGCAGGATCCGGATACGCTTTTCTTCCAGCGTCGCCTGGTGATTGAAGGTGACACAGAATTAGGGCTATACGTAAAAAATCTGATGGACGCCATCGAACTGGATCAGATGCCTAAAGCGTTGCGCGTCATGCTGATGCAGTTGGCGGATTTTGTTGAGGCGGGAATGAAAACGACGCCAGACACCAAACAGACTTCGGTAGGTGAGCCATGCTGATTCGAGTTGAGATTCCCATCGATGCCCCCGGTATTGATGCGTTGCTGCGTCGTTCATTTGAGAGCGATGCGGAAGCGAAATTAGTGCACGACCTGCGTGAAGATGG
>NZ_JAHLQZ010000190.1:0-7236 GCF_018919505.1 Citrobacter sp. S55_ASV_140 | reverse complement strand
ACTCAATATCAATCAAAAGTTGATGGATGATTTGGGTGCTAACGTGACGCCAGCCATCTACTACATGAGTAAAGACAATACGCTGCAACAAGAAGTCGGGTTACCCGATCAGGAGAAATTAAACATTATCATGGGAAATAAATAAAGGTAATAAAATGAGTGATTGTTATCGTTCTCATTTCAATCACTCACCACACTTCTTTTTTTTCTCGTGAAAATAAAGTGTTTTGTGCTATGTTAGTTTAAATTAATCGTTCATTAAGCACTGAAACATAAAGTCTGTAAATAAGTACATTTCAAACTATTTCATAATTTAATTATTTCAAATTTTACCGTCAGAGGAAAGTATACATGGCTAATCTTTACGATCTTAAAAAATTCGATCTAAACCTACTTGTTATTTTTGAATGTATCTATCAGCACCTGAGCATCAGCAAAGCTGCAGAAACACTTTTTATTACACCTTCGGCCGTGAGCCAGTCATTGCAACGACTTCGTACTCAGTTTAACGATCCATTGTTCATTCGCTCGGGAAAAGGCATCACGCCTACAGTAACTGGCATCAATCTTCATCATCATCTGGAACAAAACCTCAACTCACTGGAGCAAACAATTAACATCATGCATAACTCCAGTTTAAAGAAAAAATTTATTATTTATAGCCCGCAAATGGCAACCAATTTAAATTTATACGAGATGGTTCATTCCCTCAGAGAAGGTTCTGATATTGATATTGAGATTGAACATCACGACATTCTAATGAGCGCGGAAACTGCTGAAAATATTCTATCTTACCGCAAAGCGGATCTGGTATTCACAATCGTACCAGTACATAACCGCTCTATTGTATGCACGCCGGTCAAAACGCTCGAAGGGGTGTTAGTCCGTAACAGTAACCATCCCAGAATTAATGATTCAAGCACCGTAGAACAATTATTAAAGGAAAAATTTACATTACTCCTCACTGAGGAACAGGGGATGAAAGAGTATCAGTCACAAACGAATCAACTTTTAGCCAATCGTGATATTGGTTTCAGTAGCGACTCTTTGATTTCAATCGTTAACGTTATATCACACACTGATATTATTGGTATTATACCCAGGGTTATGTACGAATTTTACTCCCCTGTCTTTAATCTCAAGGAGATTAGCGTCGGTATAAAATTGCCGTCAGCAAAACTGTATTTGATGTATAACCGCGCTTCGCTTTCTAACGATTCCTTTGCCTCATATATAAAAAGAATTACACCAGATAGCGAATAAGAGCCTGTTAATCTTTTTCCCGGTGAGCGTAATTAATTCATGTTAATAATTCATAAAAGCCATTTATTGAAATGGTGAATTATTTATGAGAATTACGACACATATAGATTAGCATTTCTTATGCTGACCATTTACCATAGCGGGGAATAACAGCTCCTCACTATGGATTTGATATGTCTGTTTATAAAATACCTCTAACTCAACATGTACTTGAAGCCGCACAGGAGCGCATTACATGGACGCTCAACACGCTGCCGCGCATTTGTGTTTCATTATCGGGAGGAAAAGATTCCGGTCTTATGCTCCATCTTACGGCCACCCTTGCCCGCCAGTTACAGAAAAAAATTAGCGTCTTATTTATTGACTGGGAAGCTCAGTTTTCCTGCACTATCGATTATGTCCAGGCGCTACGCGAGAGTTATTCCGATGTTATCGAAGAATTTTATTGGGTTGCATTACCTCTGACCACACAAAACGCGCTTTCACAATATCAACCCGAATGGCAGTGCTGGGAGCCGAATATACAGTGGGTGCGTCAGCCACCGGCCGATGCCATTACCGACCCCAATTTCTTTTCTTTCTATCAGCCCGGTATGACCTTTGAGCTCTTTGTTCGCGAGTTCGCAGATTGGTTTTCACAAAAGCGTCCCGCAGCGATGATGGTCGGCATTCGCGCGGACGAGTCCTATAACCGCTTTGTGGCCATCGCCAACTCGCGTAAGCAACGTTTTGCCGATGACAAGCCGTGGACGACGGCAGCGCCAGGTGGACACACCTGGTACATTTATCCGTTATATGACTGGAAAACAGCCGATATCTGGACATGGTTTGCGAAAACAAAAATGCCGTGCAATCCCTTGTATAACCTGATGTATCAGGCCGGGGTCCCAACACGATATATGCGTATTTGCGAGCCCTTTGGACCGGAACAACGCCAGGGATTGTGGCTGTACCATGTCATTGAGCCACAGCGATGGGCGGCTATGTGCGCCCGCGTCAGCGGCGTTAAAAGCGGCGGGATTTACGCCGGTCATGACAACCATTTTTACGGTCATCGGAAAATACTCAAACCAGAGCATTTAAGTTGGCAGCAATACGCCATGCTGCTATTACACAGCATGCCAGAACAGACCGCAGAACATTACCGCAACAAAATCGCTGTCTATATACAGTGGTATAAGAAAAAAGGCATGGACAATATCCCGGAAAGTCAGGAAGGCGATATTGGTTCCAGGGATATCCCCTCATGGAGAAGGATCTGCAAAGTACTCCTGAATAATGATTACTGGTGTCGAGCACTTTCGTTCAGCCCCACAAAAACGAAAAACTACCAGCGATATACTGAACGCATGAAAACCAAACGTCAGGAATGGGGGTTGTTATGCAACAACGATTAACACAGGAACTCCTCGGCTTTCTTTCTGGTTTGCCAGAAAAAGATAGAATTGAAGCCATTAATGAATTCAGAATGGCAATCCACAGCGTCAGTCCATTTCGTGAAGAACCAGTAGATTGCGTGTTATGGATTAAAAGCGATCACATTTCGCCCAATGATTACAACCCTAATAACGTTGCGCCGCCGGAGAAAAAGCTGCTGTTGAAATCCATCGAAGCGGATGGCTTCACTCAGCCGATTGTCGTGGTTCACTCAACGGAAGAAGAGTATGAAATCATCGATGGCTTTCACCGCCATGAATTAGGAAAAAACAAAGCATCGCTAAAACCACGATTAAAAGGCTATCTGCCCGTCGCCTGCCTGGAACGCGATCGCCATGAACGTATGGCGGCGACAATCCGCCATAACCGCGCCCGCGGACGCCACCAAATCCACGCCATGTCGGAAATCGTGCGTGAATTATCGCAACTGGGCTGGAGTGAAGAAAAAATCGCTAAAGAACTGGGCATGGATAACGATGAAGTGTTGCGACTGAAACAAATCAACGGCCTGCAGGAGTTATTTGCCGACCGTCGGTTTTCCAAAGCCTGGACAGTAAAATAATTACAGCGAAACCAGACGCTCTGCGGCTGCTAACAGCGTCGATTCTTGCTTGGCAAAACATAGGCGGATCAGCTTATGCGGGAAAGGATCGGCGCAGAACACCGACAGCGGTATCGCCGCAACCCCCACTTCTTTAGTTAACCACTGACAAAACTCAACGTCAGTAAGCGTTGAGACCGCACTGTAATCGACCAGCAGAAAATAGGTCCCCTCACACGGCAGAATTTCCAGTCGGCTGTCGCGTAACGCATTCACCAGCACATCACGCTTTCTCTGATAAAACGCGGGCAGCTCGCGGTAGTGCATTGGATCCTCCCGCAGCATATCCGCCAGCGCCAGCTGAGCCGGTGTGTTGACTGAGAACGTCAGGTACTGATGGACTTTGCGTAGCTCGGCGCTAATGGCGTCGGGTGCAACGCAATAGCCGACTTTCCAGCCGGTCATATGATACGTTTTACCGAAAGATGAAACGGCAACAGCGCGTTCCCGTAGCTGCGGATGAGCCAGCACGCTTGCATGTCCATGAGCGGCAAAGCAGATATGCTCATACACTTCGTCGCTAATAACAAAAATCTCGCGCTCTTTAATCGCCTGCCATAACGCATCAAAATCAGCGCGCTGCCAGACGGTAGCAGATGGGTTATGCGGTGTATTGAGGATCACTAACCGGGTGCGCTCGCTGAGTAACGTGGCAAATTCCTGCCAGTTCACACGAAATGACGGCGGTTGCAACGCAATACGTTTCACCACGCCGCCGGATAACGCCACCGCAGGCGCGTAGCTGTCGTAGCTCGGATCAAAACAGATGACTTCATCACCAGGCCGCACCAGCGCCGTAATGGCTGCATACAATGCTTCTGTGGCCCCTGCCGTGACGGTGACTTCACTTGTCGCATCGGGCTTATAACCGTACAACTCCGCGGTTTTATCGGCAATGGCTTCGCGCAGCGGCTGCACGCCCGTCATCGGCGCATACTGGTTAGCGCCATGCGCGACATGATATGCCAGACGTTCCTGCAAGAAATGTGGACCGTCAAAATCAGGAAATCCCTGCGAGAGGTTAATGGCCTGATGCTGCTGTGCCAACGCGCTCATTTGCGTAAATATTGTGGTCCCCAGATTTGGGAGTTTGCTTTGCACAATCAGTGGGTTATTGCTCATTATTGTTATCCCGACGTGTGATGTTGTTGTTGAAGCCACTATAGCACGATGTTAGTATTTGGCAATCAAGACGTTCAGACGTCTATATAAAAATAACCTGCCAGATCAGGACAGCACAAGGACAACACAACATGAGTAATACCGAGATTCGCGTCGTCACCGGCCCGGCTAACTACTTTTCCCACACCGGTAGCCTCTCCAGACTGCACGACTTTTTCACCCCGGATCAACTCTCACACGCAGTCTGGATCTACGGTGAGCGAGCTATCGCCGCGGCGCGTCCTTATCTGCCAGAAGCTTTTCATCTTGCCGAAGCTAAGCGCCTGTTGTTTACGGGACATTGCAGCGAAACCGATGTTGCTCAACTGGCAAAAGAATCGGGAGATGATCGCAGCATCGTGATTGGCGTGGGTGGCGGTACACTGCTCGATACGGCTAAAGCGCTGGCTCGCCGCCTTGATTTACCTTTCGTGGCGATCCCAACCATCGCCGCCACCTGCGCGGCCTGGACGCCGCTTTCCGTCTGGTACAACGATGCCGGTCAGGCGCTGCATTTCGAAATATTCGACGATGCCAATTTTTTGGTGCTGGTTGAGCCACGAATCATACTTAACGCGCCTGAAGAGTATTTACTGGCCGGTATTGGCGATACGCTGGCGAAATGGTATGAGGCAGTGGTGCTGGCTCCGCAGCCAGAAACGTTACCTCTGACCGTACGTCTGGGCATCAACGGCGCGCTGGCCATCCGCGACGTCCTGCTGGAAAGCAGCGAGCAGGCACTGGCAGATAAGCAGCGTGGTGAACTAACCCAGGCGTTTAGTGACGTGGTGGATGCGATTATAGCCGGCGGCGGTATGGTCGGCGGCCTGGGCGAGCGCTACACCCGTGTGGCGGCGGCACATTCGGTCCATAACGGTCTGACCGTCCTCCCGCAAACGGAGAAGTTTCTCCATGGCACCAAAGTGGCGTATGGCATTCTGGTGCAGAGCGCATTACTTGGGCAAGATGATGTGCTGGCGCAACTTGTCACCGCTTATCAGCGGTTCAATCTCCCCACCAGGCTGGCCCAGTTAGACGTGGATATCGCAAATCGCGCTGAGATCGATAAGGTGATTGCGCATACCCTGCGCCCGGTGGAATCTATTCATGCGCTGCCGGTAACGTTAACGCCAGATACCCTGCGCGCAGCGTTTGAGAAGGTAGAATCGTTGACGGTGTGACTATGGTGCAGGTTGCCTGATGACGGCTTCGCCTTATCAGGCCTACGGCCAAAGCATTGTTGTAGGCCGGATAAGCGTCAGCGCATCCGGCAAAAAATCAACAGCACTTCGCGCCGCCTTTGCCCCCATAGCGCGCATCCTGCCGCTCGCGGAAAAACTCTTCGTAGGTCATTGGCGTCTGATCCGGATGCGTGACGCGCATATGCTCAACATAGTTGTCATAATCCGGCACACCGATCATCAAGCGGGCGGTTTGCCCTAAATACTTCCCGGCTTTGGAGAGCGTTTCAAACATAGTGATTCCCTGTCGTACAAACGCCCTCCCCGTACCGGAGAGGGCTTGTTGGTTAAGAGAATATTAGTGCGCGCCTTTCGCCTGCGCCACGATCTCTTCGACATTCTCAGGCATTGGTTCGTACGGCGTTTCTTTCGAAGTCGGTTTGTCCTCTTTCAGCGCTGCCAGCGCAGTTTTAATCGAGAACAGCCCCAGCACCACGACGACCACCATGAAGAAAATAGTGAGGCCCGCGTCCAGGCGGTTGTTAAACACCAGTTGCGTCAGCTGCGACTGGGTGTACTGTGCCGGAATATTACCGCTGTCGATCATCGCCTGGAACTTGTTGGCGATAGCCAGGAAGCCAATTTTCGCATCCGGGCTAAACGCTTTCTGCCAGCCCGCAGTCAGAGTACAAATCAGCAGCCAGGCCGTTGGCACCAGCGCCACCCATGCGTAGCGCTGACGTTTCATCTTGAACAGCACCACCGCACAGAGCATCAATGCCATACCGGCCAGCATCTGGTTGGCGATACCAAACAGCGGCCACAGGGTGTTGATACCGCCCAGTGGATCCACCACGCCCTGGTGTAAGAAGTAACCCCAGGCCAGTACGCACAGCGCTGTAGCCAGCAGGTTCGCAAGCAGTGAGTCGGTACGTTTCAGGCTCGGTGATACCACGCCCAACAGATCCTGCAGCATAAAGCGTGCGGCGCGGGTACCGGCGTCAACCGCCGTCAGAATAAACAGGGCTTCAAACAGAATGGCGAAGTGATACCAGAACGCCACATCCATCATGCCGCCCAGCGCACCATGCAGAATATACGCCATCCCAACGGCCAGCGTCGGCGCACCGCCTGCGCGGGAAATGATGGATTGTTCGCCGACTTCATTGGCGATTTGATGCAAGGTGTCCGGAGTAATAGCAAAGCCCCAACTGCTGACCACCTGCGCCGCAGAAGCCACGACATCCGCCGTACCCGCCGGAGCTAACACCGCCATCGGGCTGTTCATCGCAAAGTACACGCCCGGATCGATGATGCACGCGGAAACCAGCGCCATAATGGCGACAAAGGATTCCATTAACATTCCGCCATAGCCGATAAAACAGGCCTGCCCTTCGTTCGCCAGCATCTTCGGCGTGGTACCGGATGAGATCAGCGCGTGGAAGCCAGATACCGCACCACAGGCAATGGTAATAAACAGGAACGGGAACAGGTTACCGGTCCAGACCGGGCCAGTACCGTCAACAAACTTGGTCAGCGCAGGCATGGTCAGCGTCGGACGCATGATCAAAATCCCTACCGCCAGGCCAACAA
>NZ_JAHLQZ010000018.1:0-43998 GCF_018919505.1 Citrobacter sp. S55_ASV_140 | reverse complement strand
GTATCGTCCTGATAATCATCGCCATAACGGTGCTGCTGAGACTGGGCAAACTGACGTGCCAGCTCATCCTGCTGCATTGCATCAATTTCATCATCGCTGTACGCATTGGTATCAAGCTGCTCTTCGCGAGCTTTCTCTTCAGCCATACGCTGTGACGGCAGTTTTATGCCATACGATGCTAACTCCCGACGAGTAGGCACGCGCACACGATTCGGGCGCGGCAGTTGCGGGCCAATCCCTTCTTTCACCTGCGGACGCGGCGCACCGCTACCCGCAAGGCTAAACACAGGTGCTGCGGCAGCGGCACTTGCCCCAGAAGCGGCGCTTTTCACCCCGGCAGCCAGCGGCGCAACGGCAGCAACAGACTCAACGGGCGGAATGGAGGCAGCCGTCGGCATAGATGGCATAGACGGCTTAACACGCTCAGGCTCCTGAGCGGGTTCTGGAATAGGCTGATACCAGGCGGCCAACTGCTCACGCTCGCGCGCCCGTTTCTCTTCGACTTCTTCAAAATAGTAGAGCGGTGGACGAGAGGGTTTCGTCTCCTCAACAACTGGCTCAGGTTCCACTACAGAAGGTTGTTCAACCACCGGTTGCTGGAACGCGGAAGGTTGTTGGAAGCCAGGCTCCTGCTGATAGACCGGTTGCGGCTCAGGCTCCGGCTGATAAACCGGTTCCTGCTGCCCGTTTTGCTGCGAGGTGAATTCCTGCGGCTGCGGCGCGGCGGGTTGCGCATACACCGGTTCAGACGTTTGCGGTGCGTAATATTCCGGCTGAGGATTCTCCTGTGCAACCGGCTGTTGCCATGGTTCATACGGCTGCTGCACCGCAGGCTGAGCATATTCGGCTGACTGCGGATAACCTTCAGGCGCAGGCGCAATCACCGCATCACCGGTTTGCGGGCCAGGCGCGGATTGCCAGGCCACGGCTGGCGTCGATTGTTCCATAACGGTGCTGGTAACTGGCGACGTTTGCAACAGCGGATCAACCGGCGCGCTCCAGGCCTGAGATGCCGTTGTGGCTGCTGCTGCGGCAGCTACCGGCTCTGTCACCGAATGACCGTTCAGCAGTGGATCGAGTTCGTCGTATTCAGGCAATGTTGCCCGATTACCGGAAAACAGCACATCGTTCGGATCGGCGACCACGCCACGGGCGCTGTATTCAATGTCGTCTTCATCATCCATGCGTTTGCCGGAGAACAGCGCAGCATCAGTATGACGGCCCAGCGGATTGGTAAATTTCTCAGCCAGGCGTTTACGGCGCGCTAACGCACCGCGCAGAATTCGAGCCCGACGCGATTCATGGGGTTTACCATCAGCGGCGTCGACAAACTCTTCTTCATCTTCATATTCTTCGTCATCGACCCAGGTATCGTCGCGGCGGGTACGGTTGCTGGCAAATGTCAGGATATTAAGTAACCAGCCACCCAGTTTTTCCGCAATGCTCACCCATGACCAGCCGGTAAACAGCGTTAATCCCGCAGCCCAGATGCACAAAAGCGTAAGCGTACCGCCGCTACTGTGCAGTAATGGCTGCAGCGTAGTGCTGAGCAGGCTGCCAATCACCCCGCCAGAGGCGAAATACCAGATGTCATCGGCGTTAATAGCGGCCAGCCCGCAGGAGGTGAGGATCAGGGCCAGAACGCCAATAATGCGCAATGAAACAGCAAAATAATCGACGTATTCGTCGCTGGCCTGGTGTCGCCAGGCAAACCAGCAGCCGCCGACAATAATGACCGGAATGGTGTAGGCCATGACGCCAAAAATAAAGAACAGCGTGTCCGCCAGCCATGCACCGGGAATGCCTCCCAGGTTATGGATAGGTTCATGCCATGCGGTTTGCGACCAACTGGGATCCGAAGGGTTAAAGCTGAGTAAGGCAGCCATCAACCAGACGGCAAAAAGGGCAATAAGGATCAGTAGCGCTTCCAGAAGTCGGCGCCCGCTGCTTAACTTCGTCAATGTGACGTCTTTGTCTTCAGTGTATTCCTGGCTCAAAAACGGCTCTCCAGGTTTCAGGCTTTTCCTGCCCGATGCTAAAACGGACAACAGCACCGGGTTGCCCCGGCACTGTTGCTGTATGGATTAACAGGAGTGTAATCAAACTGCGTCGATTTTGCACCTGTTCCGTGTTAGCGCGTCTTAATTACCAGACGATTGCTCTGTTTGACTTCTTCCATTACTACATAAGTACGTGTGTCATTTACGCCAGGCAGACGCAGCAGGGTTTCCCCCAGCAGCTTACGGTATGCTGACATATCCGGTACGCGTGTTTTCAGCAAATAGTCGAAATCACCGGAAACTAAATGACACTCTTGAATTTCTTCAAGTTTTTGTACTGCAGAGTTAAATTGTTCAAACACATCCGGGGCGCCACGATTCAGAGTTATCTCAACAAAAACCAGAAGTGATGCATCCAGATAATGTGGGTTTAACAGCGCTGTATAGCCCTGAATGAAACCCTGCCTTTCCAACCGACGCACACGCTCAAGGCAGGGCGTCGGTGAAAGTCCCACACGTTTAGAAAGCTCGACGTTAGAAATACGCCCATCCTTTTGCAGCTCATTAAGAATGTTACGATCAATACGGTCGAGATCTTTGCCAGGGCGCTTCTTACTATCTACCATTATTATTGTCTCTCTGTATTCCTTCCCTACTCCTGCCTGACTCTACTAACATCACTGTTCAGAGTCGCTCCCCATCAAAATAAACCGCAGCCCAGAGGGATTTACGGCTTGCAATGTCTGGGTTTATGGTGAGAAGACCGTTGCCTGTCGGCGGCTATCGACATCACGAATGGCATCTGTCCACACCATGCGTAGATTTCGCTAACACGGTAAACATGGTATCTACATGCATGATTATGCAGCACATACATGACACAGTTTTTTTCTTCCTTGAATGTTTTCGCAAAACAGCAGGGGATTGTCAAAGCAAAACATCGATTTTTAGTACAACATGCCAGTTATTCAGTCGCAGTGATGGAAATTCGTCATTTTATCACCTTATAACTGACCGATTTTAAGTAGAAATCGTTATAGTATTACGACTCAATCTGTCGTTCATCGGTTTCCGCTATTACACATATTGTTAACAAAATCGCCATACTCTTTTTTTACGCCTGTAAATTCCCTACAATCCTGCTCATTGCCTGCCAACAACTATGGGGATCTCATGGGCGCAACCAAACACAGTAAACTTCTTATTCTGGGCTCAGGCCCTGCGGGATATACCGCTGCGGTCTACGCTGCACGCGCTAACCTGCAACCGGTACTGATTACCGGTATGGAAAAAGGTGGTCAGTTGACCACAACAACAGAAGTGGAAAACTGGCCTGGCGATCCGCACGATCTTACTGGCCCATTGCTGATGGAACGTATGCACGAACATGCGACCAAATTTGAGACAGAAATCATTTTTGATCACATCAGCAAAGTTGATCTGCAAAACCGCCCTTTCCGTCTGACCGGCGACAGCGGTGAATACACCTGTGACGCATTGATCATCGCCACTGGCGCGTCCGCACGCTACCTGGGCTTGCCTTCAGAGGAAGCATTTAAAGGCCGCGGCGTTTCCGCTTGCGCCACCTGCGACGGTTTCTTCTACCGTAACCAAAAAGTTGCGGTGATCGGCGGTGGCAATACCGCTGTAGAAGAAGCGTTGTATCTCGCGAATATCGCGTCTGAAGTACATTTGATTCACCGTCGCGACAGCTTCCGTGCTGAGAAAATTCTTATCAAGCGGTTGATGGATAAAGTGGAAAACGGCAACATCGTGCTGCATACGCACCGTACGCTGGAAGAAGTGACTGGCGATCAAATGGGCGTAACCGGACTGCGTCTGCGCGATACGCAAAATACTGACAACGTTGAATCACTTGACGTTGCGGGATTGTTTGTCGCCATCGGTCACAGCCCGAATACCGCCATTTTCGACGGTCAGCTCGAACTGGAAAACGGCTACATCAAAGTTCAGTCCGGTATTCACGGCAATGCGACGCAAACCAGCATTCCAGGCGTCTTCGCAGCGGGTGACGTGATGGACCATATTTATCGCCAGGCGATCACTTCTGCTGGCACGGGTTGTATGGCTGCGCTTGACGCAGAACGTTATCTCGACGGTCTGGCAGACGCTTGCAAATAAGTTTTACAAATCAGTAACAAAAGTAAAAAAGGCGACTATAAGTCGCCTTTATTTTTGCCTCGTTGTAACATTGTCCTGCCCAAAAATTCCAATAACTCACCTGCTAAGCGTGCAATGAATAAAACCCGTCAAAAAGAGCTGACCCGCTGGTTAAAACAGCAAAGTGTAATATCCCAACGATGGCTGAACATTTCACGCCTGCTGGGATTCGTGAGCGGCCTGTTAATTGTCGCTCAGGCCTGGCTCATGGCCCGAATTCTGGACCATATGATCATGGGCAATATCCCCCGGGAAGCGCTTCTGCTCCCTTTCATCGTGCTGATTTTGGTTTTCATCCTGCGCGCATGGGTCGTCTGGTTGCGCGAACGCGTCGGGTTTCACGCCGGGCAACATATTCGCTTTGAGATTCGTCGCCAGGTTCTCGATCGCCTGCAACAGGCGGGTCCGGCCTGGATACAGGGTAAACCAGCCGGGAGCTGGGCGACCCTGATCCTCGAGCAGATTGACGATATGCATGACTACTATGCGCGTTATCTGCCGCAAATGGCGCTGGCCGTATGCGTTCCCCTGTTGATTGTGGCGGCCGTTTTTCCGTCAAACTGGGTAGCCGCTCTTATTCTGCTCGGAACCGCCCCGCTAATCCCTCTGTTTATGGCGATGGTCGGTATGGGCGCAGCCGACGCTAACCGCCGCAACTTTCAGGCGCTTGCCCGACTAAGCGGTCATTTTCTCGATCGCCTCCGGGGTATGGAAACGCTGAGAATATTTGGCCGCGGTGAAGCCGAAACAGAAAGTATTCGCGCAGCATCACAGGATTTCCGCCAGCGCACGATGGAAGTCCTGCGCCTGGCATTCCTGTCATCCGGGGTCCTCGAGTTCTTTACGTCGTTGTCTATCGCTCTGGTCGCGGTTTACTTCGGTTTTTCCTACCTCGGCGAGCTCGACTTCGGCCACTACGGTATGGGCGTCACGCTGGCGTCCGGTTTCCTGGCGCTCATTCTGGCACCGGAGTTTTTCCAACCCCTGCGCGATCTCGGGACGTTTTATCACGCCAAAGCGCAAGCCGTTGGAGCAGCAGACAGTCTGAAAACCTTTATGGAAACCCCGCTGGCGCACCCTGAGCGTGGTGAGATTGAGCTGGCGACGAAAGATGCCGTTTCAATTGAGGCTGCAGGTCTGGTCATCACCTCGCCGGAAGGCAAAGTGCTTGCGGGACCGCTCAACTTTACCCTGGCAGCAGGTCAACGTGCGGTAGTGGTAGGACGTAGCGGATCCGGAAAAAGTTCGCTGCTGAATGTTCTGTCCGGCTTTCTTTCTTATCAAGGGTCGCTGCGGATTAACGGTTTTGAACTACGCGACCTGTCGCCTGATTCCTGGCGCAAACAGCTATCGTGGGTTGGGCAAAACCCGCAGCTTCCTGCCGCCACGTTACGCGAAAACGTACTGCTGGCACGGCCCGATGCCAGTGAAGAACAGCTTCAGGCCGCACTCGACAGCGCCTGGGTGAGCGAGTTTTTACCGCTGCTGCCGCAGGGCGTAGATACGCCAGTCGGCGATCAGGCGGCCCGACTTTCTGTTGGCCAAGCGCAGCGCGTGGCCGTGGCGCGCGCGTTACTTAATCCGTGTCAGTTGCTTCTGCTGGACGAACCCGCAGCCAGCCTTGATGCCCACAGTGAACAACGCGTGATGCAGGCATTGAACGCAGCATCGCGCCGCCAGACCACGCTGATGGTGACGCACCAGCTTGAAGATCTTGCCGACTGGGACGCTATCTGGGTCATGCAGGATGGTCAGATCGTTGAACAAGGTAGCTGGGCTGAACTTAGGGCTGCCGACGGTGCTTTTGCAACACTACTGGCTCATCGTCAGGAGGATATCTAAATGCGCGCTTTGCTACCCTATCTGACGCTGTATAAACGTCACAAATGGATGTTAACGCTGGGCATCGTTCTGGCGATCGTTACGCTGCTGGCCAGTATTGGCTTGCTGACGCTCTCAGGTTGGTTCCTGTCTGCTTCTGCGGTGGTGGGCGTCACTGGAATTTACAGTTTTAACTATATGCTCCCCGCCGCGGGCGTACGTGGTGCGGCAATCACCCGAACCGCAGGCCGTTATTTCGAGCGCCTGGTCAGTCACGACGCCACGTTCCGAGTGCTGCAACACCTGCGGATTTATACCTTCAGCAAGCTGCTACCGCTCTCCCCTGCTGGCCTGTCCCGCTATAGACAAGGTGAATTACTTAACCGCGTCGTCGCTGATGTCGACACGCTCGATCATCTTTATTTACGCGTTCTGTCTCCGCTGGTGGGGGCGTTTGTCGTTATCATGGTGGTCACGCTGGGACTGAGCGTTCTCGATTTCACGCTGGCTGTCACCCTCGGCGGTATTATGCTGCTGACCTTATTCATTCTGCCCCCACTCTTTTATCAGGCCGGTAAAAGTACCGGGCAAAACCTGACGCATTTGCGTGGGCAATATCGTCAGCAAGTAACCTCCTGGCTGCAGGGCCAGGCTGAACTAACTATCTTCGGCGCCAGTGAACGCTACCGCGCTCAAATGGAAGCCACCGAATTGCAGTGGCATGAAGCGCAGCGACGTCAGTCCGAATTAACGGCACTGTCGCAGGCGATCATGCTGTTAATCGGCGCGCTGGCGGTGATTATGATGTTATGGATGGCCTCAGGCGACGTGGGCGGAAATACCCAGCCAGGCGCGCTAATCGCGCTGTTTGTCTTCTGTGCGCTGGCTGCGTTTGAGGCATTAGCGCCTGTCACCGGCGCGTTTCAGCATCTCGGCCAGGTTATCGCCTCTGCATTACGCATCACCGAACTGACCGAACAGCAGCCAGAAGTCACCTTCCCGGATACCGAATCTCCGGTTTCTGAGCAGCTCACTCTTACCCTGCGTGAGGTCTCATTCAGCTATCCGGGGCAGACGCAAAAAGCACTCGACACCCTTTCTTTACTGGCAAAACCCGGTGAGCACATCGCTATTTTAGGTCGCACCGGCTGCGGAAAGTCAACGTTGCTGCAATTGCTGACCCGCGCATGGGATCCACAAAGTGGCGAAATCCTGATTAACGATCGACCGCTTTCAGCCCTGAATGAAGCCACGTTGCGCCAAATCATCAGCGTCGTGCCACAGCGCGTACATCTGTTTAGCGCTACGCTTCGCGATAACCTGCTGCTGGCAGCTCCGCACGCCGGCGATGAAGCATTATCCGCGATCCTGCGCCGCGTCGGTCTGGAAAAACTGCTTGAAGACGATGGGCTCAACGCCTGGTTGGGAGAAGGCGGTCGTCAGCTTTCCGGCGGCGAGCTCCGCCGTCTGGCTATCGCCCGCGCCTTGCTGCATGATGCCCCGCTGATGCTGCTGGATGAGCCTACCGAAGGGCTTGATGCCACAACAGAAAGCCAAATGCTTGAATTAATTGGCGATGTGATGCGGGATAAAACCGTGCTGATGGTCACACATCGTCTGCGCGGATTGTCGCGTTTTGATCAAATAATAGTGATGGACAACGGACAAATTATTGAGCAAGGTAATCACGCAGATCTGTTAGCCAGGCAGGGGCGTTATTACCAGTTTAAGCAACGTCTGTAAGCTATTATTGAACGATCAAACTCGCGTAGTGGAGTTTCACTGTCATGCGCCTGGTGCAACTGTCCCGCCATTCTATAGCCTTCCCATCACCGGAAGGCGCTTTACGCGAGCCTAACGGTTTACTGGCGCTGGGAGGCGATCTTAGCCCTGCCCGCCTGTTGATGGCCTACCAGCGCGGTATTTTCCCGTGGTTTTCTCCCGGTGACCCTATTCTCTGGTGGTCACCCGATCCGCGCGCCATTCTTTGGCCTGAGAACTTTCACCTCAGTCGCAGCATGAAACGCTTTCATAAAAATTCACCTTATCGTGTGACGCTCAACTACGCGTTCGGTCAGGTGATTGAAGGCTGTGCGAACGATCGGGAAGAAGGCACCTGGATCACACACGATGTGGTGGACGCTTACCATCGGCTGCACGAACTGGGACATGCGCACTCAATTGAAGTATGGCGACAAAATGAATTAGTCGGCGGCATGTATGGCGTAGCGCAAGGTACGCTGTTTTGTGGCGAATCAATGTTCAGTCGTCAGGAAAATGCGTCCAAGACCGCACTACTTGTTTTTTGCGCGGAATTTATCCGTCAGGGCGGAAAATTAATCGACTGCCAGGTGTTAAATAGCCACACAGCATCCCTGGGCGCCATCGAAACCCCGCGACGGGAGTACCTTGAGCAGCTGAGCAGACTGCGTCAGCAGCGGCTACCGAGCCATTTCTGGATACCAAGGACGTTATTTTCGCCTCAGGGGTGAATGTTTTCGGCACATTTTTTGTCGGGGTGTTATAATTGTGCCGCAGAGTTGGTTTAGCCCATTACCCCGCCGCCGTTAAGGAACAGTTCGCGCCAGGCAACGCCTATCGTTTATCTCCTCGTTCCCTTATACGTTGCGCTTTACGTGCAGCTTTGCCGTGGGTGGTCAGAGTAATGCGCCAAACCCGATTTGCTGTGTTTTAAACGCACAAATCTTTACTTATTAAAAGAACTTCGGCATTATCTTGCCGGTTCAAATTACGGTAGTGATACCCCAGAGGATTAGATGGCCAAAGAAGACAATATTGAAATGCAGGGTACCGTTCTCGATACGTTACCTAATACCATGTTCCGCGTAGAGTTAGAAAACGGTCACGTGGTTACTGCACACATCTCCGGTAAAATGCGCAAAAACTATATCCGCATCCTGACGGGCGACAAAGTGACTGTTGAGCTGACCCCGTACGACCTGAGCAAAGGCCGCATTGTCTTCCGTAGTCGCTGATTGTTTTCACGCCACCATGATGGCGTCCAGATAATAAAAGGTCGGTTTAACCGGCCTTTTTTATAGGCTGAGGATCTGTATTTAATCCTCAATCATCCGGGCATATTCTTCTGTTAAGAAATCCACCAGGGCGCGTACCGAGGGCAGTAATCCCCGACGAGACGGAAAGACTGCGTGAATAATTTCCCGCTTGGGCTCCCAACCGTCGAGCAATGCCACCAGCTCACCCGCCGCTAATTGCTCTTTCACCATCAGTTGCGGAAGTTGTACAACCCCCACGCCGGCAATCGCGGCTTCACGTAACGCCAGCATATCAGTGGTGATCATTCGCGGCGTGAAATGCACCTCCGCCCGTGCGCCCTGTGGGCCGAATAACTCCCAGCGATGCACATGTTTACCCGATGCCAGACTCAGGCCCGGCCAACGGGTCAATTCCGCCGGGGAGTTAACCGCGCCCATTTGTTCAATTAATCGCGGGCTGGCATATAACCGGTGTCCCCTGTCTGCAAGTACCCGCATCACCAGGTCACTATCCTCAAATGGACGAGGTCTGACGCGAATCGCCACGTCCAGACCTTCACCGATAACATCAACGCGACGGTTCGTCGCCTCAAGCTGCACGGATACATCGGGATAACGCGCCATAAATCGGGCAAGCATTGGCCCAATATGCACATGCAACAAGGTGACCGGACAAGTCAGCTTCACAACGCCACGCGGCTCAACCTGTAAAGCCGCAATGGCATCCTGAGCCGCCTGCGCTTCCACCAGCATCGCCTTACAGTGCTCGTAAAAGGTTTGTCCGACTTCAGTCACGTTAAACTGCCGGGTGGTTCGCTGAATAAGTCGAACCCCCAACCTCTCTTCAAGTTGCGCAATACGTCGGCTCAGTTTTGATTTCGGTTCATCAAGCGCACGTCCCGCCGCCGCGAAACCACCTTCCTCTACGACATGTACAAACCAGGCAAAATCATTGAGATCCGGCTTTGTCATTTTATTGTCCTATTTATGAGACAGTGAAGACCATTTTAGCGACTACTCAATTCGCTGTCATGAATATAAGCTTATTCACATCAAGATAACGCCACTGAGGAGACACAAATGAAACAAGTAACAGGCGTCTACACCGCACCTCGCCCGCACTGGGTTGGCGATGGATTTCCGGTTCGCTCAATGTTCTCTTACCAGTCTCATGCAGAGCAGTTAAGTCCATTCCTGCTGCTGGATTACGCCGGTCCGCATACGTTCACACCGGGTAACGAAAAGCGCGGCGTCGGCGAACACCCTCACCGTGGTTTTGAAACGGTGACCATCGTTTACAGCGGTGAAGTTGAACATCGTGATTCAACCGGTCGCGGCGGCATTATCGGTCCCGGCGACGTGCAGTGGATGACCGCAGGTGCAGGAATTTTGCACGAAGAGTTCCATTCACCGGAATTTACCCGTCGGGGCGGCGAACTGGAAATGGTACAGCTGTGGGTCAACCTGCCGGCAAAAGACAAAATGGCCGCGCCGGGTTATCAGAGCATCACCAGCGATGTTATCCCAACGGTTGCGATGCCTGATGAAGCAGGAAGCGTTCGCGTTATTGCGGGTAGCTACGAGGAAACCAAAGGGCCTGCACATACTTTTTCGCCGCTGAACGTCTGGGATATGCGACTGCAACGTAATCATCAGCTCACGTTGTCTCAGCATGAAGGATGGAGCACCGCGCTGGTGGTATTGAAAGGCAATATCACCGTAAACGGCACCACGCCAGCCAGCGAAGCGCAACTGGTGGTGCTAAGCCAGCAGGGGAAAACGCTGCACATTGAAGCCACCAGCGATGCCATCGTGCTGCTGCTGTCTGGCGAACCGTTGAACGAGCCCATTGTAGGTTACGGCCCGTTTGTCATGAACACGAAACAAGAAATCGCTGAAGCCGTACGCGATTTTAACTCCGGCCGTTTTGGCCAAATCTGAATCGAAGGAGAAGAATATGTCCAGTCCTGCAAACTTTAATGGTTCACGTCCGGTCATCGATGTGAATGATTCCGTCATGCTGCTTATCGACCATCAGAGCGGGCTTTTCCAGACCGTCGGCGATATGCCAATGCCAGAGCTGCGTGCGCGTGCTGCTGCGCTGGCTAAAATGGCCACCCTGGCGAAAATGCCGGTGATTACCACGGCGTCTGTACCGCAGGGACCTAATGGCCCGCTGATCCCTGAGATCCATGCCAATGCGCCTCACGCCCAATACGTGGCGCGTAAAGGCGAAATCAACGCCTGGGATAACGAAGACTTCGTTAAAGCGGTAAAAGCAACAGGTCGTAAGACGCTGATTATCGCCGGTACGATCACCAGCGTCTGCATGGCTTTCCCGGCCATCAGCGCAGTGGCTGAAGGTTATAAGGTCTTCGCCGTAATCGACGCCTCCGGCACCTACAGCAAAATGGCGCAGGAAATTACCCTGGCACGCGTGGTTCAGGCTGGCGTCGTGCCGATGGATACCGCTGCCGTCGCTTCTGAAATTCAGGGGACATGGAACCGTGAAGACGCCGCTGAATGGGCTGAAGTGTATACCAAAGTCTTCCCGGCGTATCAGTTGCTGATAGAAAGCTACAGCAAAGCCCAGGAAGTCGTGACCAACGGCGAAAAACTGGACTCTCAGCGTTAATTATATCCTCCGCGCCAGTCCGGGCGGAGAAATATGTACACTGCGTAACCAAACAACAGTGAACCTGTAAATTCTGCTTGACCGTTTTAGCGCAACTCCCTATAGTAGCGCCCCGTTGCCCCCCAAGCGGTCAGGCAGCAATACAATATGGTGAGGTGTCCGAGTGGCTGAAGGAGCACGCCTGGAAAGTGTGTATACGGCAACGTATCGGGGGTTCGAATCCCCCCCTCACCGCCATATTTTAAGAAGAGCTCGTGCGCAAGTACGGGCTTTTTTTTCGCATATTGCACGCCTGCGGGGGGATGAGAAGCCCCGACCGGGGTTCGACTGCTGGCGCAGCCAGCTGGACAGACCGGGAGCATCGCGAACGGGCTGCCCCGAAGGGGCGAGCAAAGCGAGTCAATCCCCCACTCCATATTTGATATAAAATCAATTCCTTACAACGCAAAATTGGTTTTATCCTGCATAAAATGTGACTAGTCCTGATATAGGTTGACAGTTTTCTGTCTGTAAAATGACTGATGAGCATCATCAGGCATTTTGTATCTCAGGGCCAGATGTGGCCGCTCATGGTTATAAATTGCCACGGATTCTTTTACCATTTCCCGGGCCTGCACCAGGTCTGTTGGGCGCGAGAGTAAAATTTCATTTTTCAGGATCCTGTTTACCCGCTCAGCCAGCGCATTATGGTAGCAGTCATAACCATCGGTCATTGAACAGGTTATTCCGATTCTTTCATGGACTGACTTATAAAGTAGCTACAGTATTGCACTCCTCTGTCAGAGTGATGTACAAGCGGACCTGTCGTTTTTCTTCGCCTCAGCGCCTGTCTGAACGCTTTAACCAAGTTTTCTGTCTGCAGGTTTTCCCCGATATGGTAACCCATGATTTTTCTGGAGCTGGCATCGGTGACCAGACTCAGATAGGCCGTGCCGCTGCGTAGTGCAAGATAAGTAATATCGGCAACCCAGACCTGCTCAGGATCAAGAGCGGTAACCTGTTCAGGTCTGGGTTTCAGCAGGTTAAATAGACGGTCCCACCCGATATTCAGCGTTTTATCGGTCTGAGTGTTCAGCAGATAGTGCAGTTTACGCGTACCGATTCGCGGCTGACGACACCTGATGCGTGCAACAAACTCAAAAACCTGAGTATGATGTTCCTGCTAACTTTACGCGATCATCAAATCGCGGAGGCGAAGACAGTTTATACAACCTTCAGTGATCTTCCACTTGGGATCGTTATTGATATCAGAAACTTTACGGTATCTGTTCTTTCTGAACCACAGCCAGAGAAAAGCAACAGCCAGTTGTAGCGGCATCTGAACTATACCAAAGGCTAGCAGTAAAATCTTACCGTGATCCCAACAAGGTAAGTAAGGCTGGTATGGCTGGAGAAAAATCTCCTGTTCTGGTTGCCCCTGCACCTCATACACGCAATAAATTGAAAACCGCATCCTCTTTAACTACCAGAGCGATTAAGTGCACTCTTGTTAACAGTAAGAAGAAACTGGTTAAATCACGTCAGGATAGGATTTTCAAACGTTTCACCATTCTTGCGGTTAAATACATAAAAAAGAAATTCGTCTGGGCCAAGAAGAAGCCTGTGACTTCTGATATTGAACACGATATGCGTATTGCTGACAAATACGTGTTTGATGAAGTGCTGAGTATCTATGTACCACCAGACGAGTTTGAAAAACGCGTCAAAAAGAGAATAGGAACAAGGATAAAATTATAAGAAGGGAAATGTTAGTGCCAAATATTCACCTTGACGAATCTGGAAACACTGCCTCAACTTATTAGAAGTTAATCAGCCTGTCTTTTCGTTAGCAAGTTGTTCTTTTTCAGATAATAATGCCCTTAATCTTATAGGATCACTCAATTCTCGATCATCACTGGAAGTTCATTTTAAAAGTCTGAAGCACAGAAAAAATAGACAAGATGCAATAATAATAAAATATGGCCAACCATGAATATTACTCCTGAATAATTAGGTGCGCACATAGAGGAGGACTTACTGCAGCCAACAATATTTCATTTTTCTTATAAAATGCAGTCCCCAATCCAGGCGTTATAAACTCCTACTACATAAATATTTGTAGAGTTTGTTATAAAGCTGACTCTACAAAACTAGGTTTAATCGGACGTTATAATAATATCTATTCGTAGTCTTGTTATTATTTTTGATAAATAAATATATTAGCTACTTCTATCAGAATATTTAGGTGTTACTCTATATTTCTCAAGTAGCTTTTCTCTTTTCATTGAAAATGAATACTCCCTAAGTTTTTTCGAAAAGTTAATAGCCCAAATAAAAGAAACTGAATTTTCTAAAATGATATATATGATTCTAAATATTATAATAACAATAACAAGCATTGATAATAATGTCATTGTATTAATCAAATTTTTAGGAGCATGATATAGTGAACCAATTAACTCAAACACGCCAAAAATATAGTAGATTAGAAAAGCCATAAATACGGCATAAGCAATCAAATGAAGAATTATTTTTTTTGAAGAATGTATTGGCATTGTATCCCTATCATAATCAAAAATCTGATTGCAATCTAAAAAGGACAAAAAACCTGTGCTGTTCATACGAATATTATTATCATGAATATAACTGAATAACACTTGTAGTATTGGTAGAGGATAAAACAGACCATATTGTTTTAGTTTTAACTCCTTAATTAAAACATTATATTCTTTGTCACTCTCTTTATATTCACCTATTATTTTTAAGGCATCAATTTTATCATCTACCGATAGTTTTAAAAAACCGGATGACAGATTATTTCTAAAGATCCAAAAGAATGGAAAAAAAAGTCGTCTTATAGATTTTACTGACCAGAAAGAAATAGCTACGATTAGCGGCCCAGTGATCCCCTTGAAATGCTCATCGAATAACCACGAATCTTTTACAATATCTATTACGTTCATTACTTTTGATGTTTTATCAGTTCTGGATTAACTCATATTACAATAACTCACTTAGCCAAATCAATTATTTTTACTCTAACATGATTACCTATCAGTCTCAAAGCAATCATACTCTACATGAAAATATAATTTTCAGAATAAACATTTGCATTAATCAATATTTAAAAACAACAACGTTAGATAAATAGTGGATCTCATTTTTTAATTTTCACATTCTATTAACCAACTGAATTCAATATTATCAAAGAGAACATCTTTACAGCAATAGTCCTATGATAGCAATTACCGGGAGGTTGATATAAGTGCCAACCATACCCGTAGACATGCCAATGAGAAATACAGTTCAAATATTACGAAGATATACTATTTCGAGTAGACTCTATATCAAACTGTGACTAAGTAGTTTGAGCAATCATGCCCCCGCACTGGCTTTCTACAAAGCAACAGGGGCATTTATCGATCTGGTATCCCTTTAGTTAGCTTTCCAACTATTACTGGTCTTAAGACTTTCAGCAGGTTCAGTCATTTCTCTGACACCAGCGAATGCGCTTTTATCTACCCAACTTGGTACATCAACCGGCTTCCTCGTATACGACACGCGAACAATCTTCATGCCACTTGGACCGGTTTCAGTGCATTCTTTAATTTCAGCCACCGCACGATGATATATATAGGCACCATCCTTGCGATCCCAAAACTCAACCTCTTGTCCCTTATCCGTTACTTCCAAAACATCAACGTTGCTAAAGCCGTTAGACTTGTGAGAAACATCAAACAGCGCCTGCTCAGCCAAACCGTTTAAGATAAGCAAAGCGCCATCAGGCATATCCGTTATTGTCTGCTGAGCAGCGTTAACACTTCGTAATGCGCGGTATGTGGGAACATGTCGAAAAGCTGAACGCGGTCAATGCGATACCCTGGCAACTCGTGAATATCCTTCGCCATGGTTTGCGCATTGCAGCTTGAATAGACAATAAAACGTGGCGCCATGCGGGAAAGAAAATCGCACAGCGGTTTGCCAATCCCGCGACGCGGCGGGTTCACCAAAACCAGATCGGGTACTTCGCCCTGGGCGATAGCAAACTGAGTCGAATCCAGCGCCTGAAAACGCAGATTTTGCAACCCAAGCTCCTGCGCCGACTGTTTCGCACAGGTAATCGCCTCTGGCGCGATTTCAATACCTGTCAGTTTCATCTGCGGCGTGGCGCAATGCAGACCAAACCCTCCTACGCCGCAAAACAGATCCCACATATGATTAACCGGAAGCTGGCGCACCCAGTCGCGTGCGGTGGCATATAAATGTCCCGCCACCACTGGGTTGGTCTGGAAAAAGCTCTGCGGACGTATCCACAGCGGCACATCATTAAAGCGTTCCGCCAGCGCCTGTTGTTCGGTGAGGAAGATTTCTGTCTCCCCTTCCATAATCGCCATATGCACCGGTTGAATATTCACAGTGATCACTTTTAACTGTGGCAACCGTTCCTGCAACCACGGTAGCGCTGCACGCAACTGCGCCAGTTTGGCGTCTGAACGCAGGACAAAGCGCAGCATCATACCGCCATCAAACCGGCTTTCCGTTAACAGCAGATATTTAAGCTCCCCGCGTTTACGCGCCACGTTATAGGGCGTTAACCCCGCACGGGCGATAAACGGTTTGAGCGCGGCAAATACGGGCGAAAAAGACGCAGGATAGAGCGGACAATCACACAAATCCTCCGGCGTACCGTCACGATGCAGCATCCCAAGCAATGGTTTTTCCACGCTGCCGCTGACCACCATTTTGGCTTTGTTGCGAAAAGCGCGTTCCGGGCCGCTGACCGGCGCGCGCCACTCCGCCACCGCATGTTCAGCAAGCAGTTGGCGTAAATCGGCCATTTTGGCGGTGAGTTGGTGGGAAACCGGCTGTTCAATCCACTGACAGGAACGACAGCGACCGGCGTCATAGAGTGCGCACTGCATACAAAAACCTTTACGTGATCGAGGGCGGAGATTATATACGTAAAATCATTCGGGATGCATATCAGGCCTGAGCTTTCGTAGGCCTGATATGACGCGTTAGGGTCGCCATCAGGCAATTGTGCGGCATCGGTGCCGGATGGCGGCGTAAACGCCTTATCCGGCCTACAAACAATACCGACCACATTTACTGCAAACGGAAGAACCGCCGACTGGACGCGGGAACAAACAGTAGCAGCAACACCAGCATATCCGGCAACTTTTGCATCACCAGCGTACGCAGGATCTCACGTCTGGACTCTCCCGCAATGCTGAACAGTTCCGGATAACCATAACCCAACGAGGCCGCCCACAGATAAACGCTGGCGATAATCTGGGTCAACAGATAAACCCAACGCGCCCAGTTACGTCCTTTCACCAGCGAAAATGCGCAGTAGATTTCAATAAACAGCAGCGCCAGGCTGCCCAGAAACACCAGCGTCAAATTCCAGGTCTGCACGCTGCGATGAATAAATTCGCTGGTTCCACGCAACCCTAGCGTATTAAAAATCATCAACAGATCGAGACAGCGGATCATGATAATAGCCAGCGCCGCCACCTGCACCAACGCAGGGACGTTTAAGCGAGCATGTGATGTGGATGATTTCTTAAAAAATCCCAACGCGTCGTCTTCCATGAAAACGGCGCAGCCACCACAGCGGCGCCGTATAGACAGGTTGGCAGATTTTAGTTTTTTCAGCCGCGTCTTGCACGTTGGATATCGCGAATCCGTTGTTTTTCTGTTCGCGCCATCAGATACCACGCGATAAATCCGATGATTCCTACCACGCCAAGAATCAGCGTCGCCAGCGCGTTGATCTCCGGGTTAACCCCCATACGTACGCTGGAGAACACCAGCATCGGTAATGTTGTGGCGCCAGGACCAGAGACAAAGCTGGCGATAACCAGATCATCAAGCGACAACGTGAAGGCCAGTAACCAGCCGGAGATCACCGCAGGCATAATCATCGGCAGCGTGATAACGAAAAAGACCTTCAGCGGCGTGGCGCCAAGATCCATTGCCGCTTCCTCAATGGAGTGATCCAGTTCGCGCAACCGTGAGGAAATCACCACCGCCACGTACGCCGTACAGAAGGTGACGTGCGCCAGCCAGATGGTCAACATACCGCGATCCGCAGGCCAGCCGATGGCATGCGCCAGCGCCACAAACAGCAGCAGCAGTGATAAACCGGTAATGACATCCGGCATAACCAGCGGTGCGGTAATCATAAAAGCAAACCCATTCGATCCGCGAAAACGGCCAAAACGCACCATTACCACGGCGGCTATAGTACCGAGGATTGCCGCCATCGTCGCCGCACCCGCGGCAATCGTTAAGCTCATGCCAACGGCGCTTATCATCGCGGTATCGTGGAAAAGTTCACCATACCAACGCGTTGACCACCCCGCCCAGACCGTTACCAGCTTCGAACTGTTAAACGAATAGATAACCAGCATCAGCATCGGTGCGTACAGGAAGGTAAAGCCCAGCACCAGGATAAAAATACGCCACGGCGAACGCACGACCGGTAAGTTATTCATCCGTGTTCCCCCATGCTTTTTTGCTGATATTTGTGGAACCACATGATTGGCACAATCAGTAACAGCAGCATAATAATGGCAACGGCAGATGCCACCGGCCAGTCGCGGTTATTAAAGAACTCCTGCCACAGCACGCGACCAATCATGATACTATCCGGGCCGCCCAGCAGTTCCGGAATTACAAACTCACCCACAGCCGGGATAAACACCAACATCGATCCGGCGATAATCCCGCCTTTGGTCAATGGCACAATCACGCTAAAGAAGGTTTTCAACGGTCGGGCGCCCAAATCCAGCGCCGCCTCTACCAGCGAATAATCAATACGCGTCAGCGCGGTGTAAATCGGCAGCACCATAAAGGGTAAATAGGCATAAACAATACCGATATAGACCGCCAGATTGGTGTGCAGAATCGTCAATGGTTGATCGATAACGCCCAGCCACATCAGAAAGTTATTCAGTACACCGTTATTTTTCAGGATCCCCATCCAGGCGTACACGCGAATCAAAAACGACGTCCAGGACGGCAGGATCACCAGCAACAACAGAATATTGCGTGTCGAGGGTTTACTGTGTGCGACGGCCCACGCCAGCGGATATCCCAACAGCAGACAACAGATCGTCGAAATCCCCGCCACCTGCAAAGATTGCAGGTAGGCATCAAAATAGAGCGGATCGTCCGTTAGTTGCAGGAAGTTGGCTAAGTTGAGCGTGATGGATAGCTGATCGTCAGCCCATGAAACGAGGTCAGTATACGGTGGAATAGCCCGCGCCATTTCAGCCAAACTGATTTTGAAGACGATCAGAAACGGCAGAAGAAACAGGAGCAGCAGCCACACATACGGCAGCGCAATCACCAGCTTGCGCCCGTGGTTCATTTGCAGCCGCGACATAAGCAGCGTGAATCGCCCTGCTTTATCCACGCGCGCCGGAGGTTCAAGTGTACTCATCTTCGCTCCTTAAACCGTCAACACCACACAGCTGTCTGCATCCCAGCACAAACGGACCTCGTCACCCCAGGTTGGTAATCCCTTGCGATAACGATGTTCATTTTGTAGCTGAGCGCTCAGCATCTGGCCGCTTTTCAAACGTACGTGATACACCGACAAATCGCCCAGATAGGCAATGTGTACCACTTCGCCTACCGCGAAGTTATAACCGTCTGGGGGAGGAGCCTCACAGAGCATGATTTTTTCCGGGCGCAGCGCAACATACACTGGGACGTTATCGACAATAGACGCATCTGCATCTACTTTAAGCGGATGCACCAGTCCAGGAGACTCAATAATCAGCCCATCTTCCTGGCGTTCTTTCAGTAGTCCTTCAAAGACGTTAACCGAACCGATAAACTCGGCGCTATAGCGCGTAGTCGGATGCTCGTAGATCTCTTCCGGTTCGCCGATCTGCACAAATTTTCCACGGTTCATGATCGCAATGCGCCCTGCCATCGTCATGGCTTCTTCCTGATCGTGCGTTACCATCACGCAGGTCACGCCGACGCGTTCAAGGATATCCACCACTTCCAGTTGCATACGGTCACGGAGCTTTTTGTCCAGCGCCCCCATCGGTTCATCCAGCAGCAGCAACTTCGGCCGTTTCGCCAGGCTACGCGCCAGCGCCACACGTTGACGCTGACCGCCGGAAAGCTGATGCGGTTTGCGTTTTGCAAATTCCTGCATGTGCACCAGGCCCAGCATCTCATTCACCCGGCTGGCAATTTCAGCTTTTGGCAGCTTGTCCTGCTTGAGGCCAAAGGCAATGTTCTGCTCTACCGTCATGTGCGGAAACAGGGCATAGGATTGAAACATCATATTGATCGGACGCAGATAAGGCGGGACGTGCGCTAAATCGACGCCATCAAGCATAATTTGCCCGGTTGTCGGCTGTTCAAATCCCGCTAACATGCGCAGCAGAGTCGATTTGCCACAGCCGGATGCGCCGAGCAGGGCAAATATTTCACCTTTGTAGATAGTAAGATTGACGTCATCGACGGCGTGTTGCCCGTCGAAAGACTTGGTCAGGTTGCGAATTTCAAGCAGCGGGGTCAGCGCCTTGCGGATTTTCGCGTGTGGGCGTGGGGTTGCATCATTCACTCAGGTGCTCTCCGGCATAAAACAAAGAAACGGTGCAAATAACGCACCACGGTGGTGCGTATTGCCGGGTTAGGTGTGTTTAGGATCAACACTGCCCGGCAGGCATAAATCCTGCCGGGTCATGTCCCAAACATCAGGTTATTTTCCGCTTTTTACCTTCGTCCACGCTCGGGTACGGACACGGTCGATCTTCGGATCCTGTACTTTCAGCGTGAACAGCTTGGCGCGCACATCCGCAGGCGGGTAGATACCAGGGTTATCACGAACTTCCTGACTGACGAGAGCCGTCGCTTCTTTGTTGGCATTGGCATAGAACACGTGGTCGGAAATATGCGCAATCACATCAGGACGCAGCAGGTAGTTGAGGAACTGATAGGCTTCTTCTTTGTTTTTAGCATCAGCTGGCATTGCGAACACGTCAAAGAACGCCATCGCCCCCTCTTTAGGAATTGAGAAAGAGATATTGACGCCATTTTTCGCTTCTTTTGCCCGGTTCGCCGCCTGCCATACGTCCCCCGCCCAACCAATTGCTACACAGGTATCTCCGTTTGCCAGGTCGTTAATATATTGCGAAGAGTGGAAGTAGCGAATATTCGGACGCAGTTTCAACAGCAGGTCGGTCGCCGGTCCGGTGTAATCATCTGCTTTGGTACTGTTGGGATCTTTACCCAAATAGTTCAGCACGGTAGCAAACACCTCTTCAGGCGCATCAAGGAAAGAGACACCGCAACTTTTGAGTTTTTCCAGATTTTCCGGTTTGAGGATCAGATCCCAGCTATCAACCGGCGCATCTGGCCCCAGCACCGCTTTCACTTTGTCCACGTTATAGCCAATGCCGGTCGTTGCCCACATATACGGCATCGCAAACTTGTTGTCCGGATCGTGTTTACCCACCAGCTTCAGCAGCTCAGGATCGAGGTTTTTCCAGCCCGGTAGTTTGCTCTTATCCAGCGGCTGGAAGACGCCGGCGGTCAGTTGACGTTCGAGGAAACTGGCGGAAGGAACAACCAGGTCAAAACCGGTGCTACCCGCCATGAGCTTACCTTCCAGTACTTCATTGGAATCAAATACGTCATAGATAACTTTAATTCCGGTCTCTTTTTCAAAGTTAGCCACCGTATCCGGAGCAATATAATCAGACCAGTTATAAATATGCAGCGTTTTTTGTTCAGCAGCGAGCGTGCCGGCAGAGATGGACATCAGAGCACCCACAACCAGGCCTGATAACCATTTTTTATTTAAGGCGGTCATAATCTCTTTCCTTCTGAAAGTTCGTTAACAAACGAACAAAAATGTCACACTCTAATGATATGCAAGAAACGTGCATATTCTTTCATGCGGTATCAATGAAAAGAGAGTCCTCTCCCGATGCCGCTATCGCGCGCAGATATCCGCTCACTCATTCACCACGTATTGTAGTCACAGCTCAGGTCACACGGGGCAGTTCGAGAATTGACGTCTATATGCTTCGCAAGAATAACTTTAGCCAGGTTTTGTGGATATAGCCCAGATTAAAAAACGTCTTTTATCAATTTTTTATGCAGGAATTGTCTATGACATAAAGCGGAAGGAGCAGAATGGAAGTGAATAATTCTTTAATAAAAGGTTAAACGCAGAATAAAAACAGGCAGTACGCAACCGCTCTGGTAGCGGCTGCGCAAAATGTGTCCAGATTCAGGGAGAATTAATGGAGGAAATGGACTTCAGCATTGCTGTTTTGCGTATCGTCTTCAGCGTTAAATAACAGCTGATGCGCCCCGGCTTCGAGGATCACCATCGATATCTGCTCTTCGCTCTGGCGAACAAAACACTCAAACTGTTCAAACGTTACGCCCGGCGTAACGGATAAAGACTGGCAAACCACCAGCTTTGGCAGATTATCATCCTGCATATCCAGAAATGCTTTCACCGTCAGCGAACTGGCATTAATCGCGGACAAATCGGCGGCCAGTGGCAACAGTGCGGAAGGTCTGACTTCCGCCATCGCAGAAAACAGAATGACGTTATCCACCAAATCAACTTTTGCATCAAAGATGCCGTCAAAGTTCTGCATATGAGGTAAATGCAGCGCCTGACAGGTATCGCATTCAAAAAAACTCATGCCCAGGTCGTCGAGCCATTGACGCAACGTATCCAGAGTGGGAACGACCAGTGATGTCATAATAATGTGCGACCTCTATTGATGAAAAAAATACCGGCACAGCTTACGCAAAAAGAGCGTGTCATACCACGATCGCAATCGATATTGTGTTTAGCCGCCGATTTTAAGACAAAATTCAGGCGTAGCATGGCGCTCGATCCACTGGATCATCTTGCCGGCAATGTCTATCCCGGTGGTTTTCTCGACCCCCTCCAGTCCCGGAGAAGCGTTAACCTCCATGACCAGCGGCCCACGTTCTGCACGCAAAATATCAACACCTGCAACATCCAGCCCCATAGTCTGAGCGGCTTTGAGCGCAATTTTTCTTTCGCGCGGCGTGATATTCGCAATCGTAGCAACCCCGCCGCGATGGAGATTAGAACGAAAATCGCCCTCTTTCGCACGGCGTTCAATGGCGGCCACCACCTCGTCTCCCACCACGAAACAGCGAATATCCCGCCCTTGCGCTTCTTTGATATATTCCTGAACCAGAATATGAGCATTCAGCCCACGAAACGCATCCACGACGCTTTCCGCGGCTTGCCGCGTTTCCGCCAGCACCACGCCGATCCCCTGTGTGCCTTCAACCAGTTTCACCACCAGCGGCGCGCCGCCGACCATATCAATCATGTCGCTGGTATCGTCCGGGGAGTGAGCAATCCCGGTAATGGGTAAATCGATTCCCTGACGCGCCAGCAACTGCAGCGAACGCAGCTTATCGCGCGCACGCGTAATCGCTACCGATTCATTTAACGGATAGCTACCCAACATTTCAAACTGACGCAGTGCCGCCGTACCATAAAAGGTAATCGCTGAACCAATCCGTGGGATCACCGCGTCAAAATGAGGAAGCTGGCGGCCCTTGTAATGAATAGATGACGCCGCCGGGCTGATGTTCATATAGCAAGAAAGCGGATCGATAATTTCAACCAGGTGACCGCGCTGCATCGCCGCTTCACGCAGGCGCTTACAAGAATAGAGCGTTCCGTCCCGGGACAAAATGGCAATTTTCACCCTGCACCTCTCAATGACCTGGTAAAAGCAGGCGTATCATACACTGGGTTGAAATCTTTAGCGCGTGGCCCATCCCTGTTTATGCAAATATTCCAGGATAAAGGGACGACTTTCTTTAATGATGGTTCGACGAATGTGATCGCTCCAGGTGTCACGACGCGTATTACTGCCGCGGGTCAGATAGTACTGCGCAAGCTGTTCGTCATACTGCGACAAAACGTCTGTATCAAGCGGCTGATACTGGTTTTCGTGCACAACCAGCGACGCAGGCAGGCGCGGCTTGATATCCGGGTTATCCGCAGGCCAGCCAAGGCACAAACCAAACAGCGGCAGAACGTGCTGAGGCAACTTCAATAATTCCGTGACCGACTCAATATTGTTACGCAACCCACCTATATACACACCGCCAAGTCCCAGCGATTCTGCCGCCGTCAGCGCATTTTGCGCCATCATCGCCGTATCAACCACGCCCAGCAGCAGTTGTTCTGCCAGCCCCAACTGCGCGTCAGGGCAAATCTGCAAATGACGGTTAAAGTCAGCGCAAAACACCCAGAATTCAGCGGCCTGCGCCACGTGCTTTTGACCGCCAGATAAGGTAGCCAGCGATTCACGCAGGGTTTTATCGGTTATCCGAACAATCGTTGTGCACTGTAAAAAACTGGAGCTTGAAGTGCCCTGAGCGGCGGCAATAATCGCCTCTCGCTGTGCGTCAGAAATAGCTTCTTCGGTGAAATGGCGAATGGAACGGTGGCTGCGGATTAAATCAATGGTTGGCGTCATCTCTTTTTTCTCTGTCTGAACGGGAAGAATCGTCGGGAGCGCGCGACAGGAGCTGCGGCGCCAGCAGTTGAGCAATGCGCCACATCAACATCACCGCGGCGGGGAGCATCAGCAGTACGCCCAGAAATATCATCACAACTAAGGCGAGCGGGCTGTTAAGCGGCGCGGGTAAGGTCAGATAATCGTTAAGCGACAGCAACGCCAGCGATAACAAAACCATCCCCATTATTTCCAGCATCAATACGCTTTTCGGTAATACACCAATGGTGCGCATAAGCGGTCTCCCGGCGAAATGGCTTTTATTATAAAACGTTCCGGCTCGTCGTGTTTAACAGTTATAGCTTGAGGATATCAAAGCAACAGGCCGAACCTGCTTTCCATCCGTCACAAATCGCGGCATCATAATAAGTATTCGCCATCCGGCCTGATAAGTTCGAGGAGAGAGAGATGTTTGCCGTTATTTTTGGTCGTCCAGGGTGCCCGTATTGCGTGCGCGCAAAAGAATTAGCAGAAAAATTAAGCAATGAGCATGACGATTTTAACTTCCGCTACATTGATATTCATGCCGAAGGTATTACGAAAGCCGATCTGGAAAAGACGGTAGGTAAGCCAGTAGAAACCGTTCCGCAGATTTTTGTTGATCAAAAACACATCGGCGGCTGCACGGATTTTGAGGCGTGGGCAAAAGAGAATATGAATCTGTTCGCCTGATAGCTGTTTCTACGCCCTCCGCAGGAGGGCGTGATCAGTTCTTTTTCCGTCGTTGATGCTGATTGAACAAGCTACTGATAAACAAAAAACACAATGCGCCAAGCGCGCACCAAAACACCGCACTGAATAACCACGCCAGTTCTTGCCACAATGAACGCGTCGGCATAAAAACGAACCGCATTAGCAACAGACAGCATGGCGCCGCCAACATTGCACCCAGAAGAGGTCTGAGCACCTCCCGACGGTGGGAGAAAAAGCTTGCTGCAGCACCAGGCAAGATAAAAAACAACAACCCGACCTCAGGATGCCCTGCCGCTCTGAATGCCCCTTTCACGTTTAGCGTTAATGAAAGACACACCACAATAAACAGCACAAAGCAGCAGATCGCCCCCGCCCAACTTTGCTTATGTTTCAATCGTTCCTCCTGACACATTCTCTATCGAACACTCTTTTCGCCCGCAGGCGTCCAGTCAGATAAAGTAACTCGGCATTCCATGCCAAAAACACACCCACACGATTCTTATAGCCGTTGATACGTAATGAGATTAAACTATCCGCATATATTGTTATGCTGCATTAATCGGGGCTGTGTGCGGTGCTGTCGCCCCTTAATTTCTGGCAAAAACATTAGCGTAAATTGCCATTTCTTTCAATAGCTTACTAGTAAACAAGAAGTTAGCCTCAGTGAATATAAACGTCGCAGATTTGTTAAATGGGAATTACATCCTGTTATTATTTGTGGTCCTGGCTCTGGGCCTCTGCCTGGGTAAATTACGCCTGGGTTCAGTCCAACTCGGTAATTCCATTGGCGTTTTAGTGGTGTCCCTATTATTAGGTCAGCAGCACTTTAGTATTAACACCGATGCATTAAATCTCGGCTTTATGCTGTTTATTTTTTGTGTCGGCGTCGAAGCCGGCCCCAACTTTTTTTCGATTTTTTTTCGCGATGGGAAAAATTATCTAATGCTTGCTCTGGTGATGGTCGGTAGCGCAATGCTGATCGCCCTGGGGCTGGGTAAGCTATTTGGCTGGGACATCGGCCTGACGGCGGGTATGCTGGCCGGTTCGATGACCTCCACGCCGGTGCTGGTCGGCGCAGGCGATACCTTGCGCCATTCCGGAATGGCAGGCGCGCAGCTTTCCACCGCCCTCGATAACCTGAGTCTGGGTTACGCCCTCACCTATTTGATTGGACTGGTCAGTCTGATTGTCGGTGCGCGCTACCTGCCGAAACTTCAGCATCAAGACCTGCAAACCAGCGCCCAACAAATTGCGCGTGAACGAGGTCTGGACACTGACGCCAACCGTAAGGTTTATCTGCCAGTGATCCGCGCCTATCGCGTAGGCCCGGAGCTGGTAGCATGGGCTGATGGTAAGAACCTGCGCGAGTTAGGTATTTATCGTCAGACCGGCTGTTACATTGAACGCATCCGCCGCAACGGCATCCTGGCTAACCCGGACGGTGACGCAGTGCTGCAAATGGGCGACGAAATAGCCTTAGTCGGTTATCCAGACGCGCATGCCCGCCTCGATCCCAGTTTCCGTAACGGCAAAGAAGTGTTCGATCGCGATCTGCTCGATATGCGTATCGTCACGGAAGAGATTGTGGTGAAAAACCACAATGCCGTTGGTCGTCGCCTGGCCCAGTTGAAACTGACCGACCACGGCTGTTTCCTCAACCGCGTGATCCGCAGCCAGATCGAAATGCCTATTGATGACAACGTCGTGCTCAATAAAGGTGACGTGTTGCAGGTGAGCGGTGATGCCCGTCGCGTTAAAACGATCGCAGATCGTATCGGCTTCATTTCCATTCACAGTCAAGTGACCGATCTGTTGGCCTTCTGCGCCTTCTTTATCATTGGTCTGATGATTGGGATGATCACCTTCCAGTTCAGCAATTTCAGCTTCGGCATCGGGAATGCGGCTGGATTACTGTTCGCCGGGATTATGCTGGGCTTCCTGCGTGCCAACCATCCTACGTTTGGCTATATCCCGCAGGGCGCGCTGAACATGGTGAAAGAGTTTGGTTTGATGGTATTCATGGCAGGCGTCGGTTTAAGCGCGGGTAGCGGCATTGGCAATGGCCTTGGCGCCGTGGGTGGTCAAATGCTGATTGCCGGTCTGATTGTAAGCCTGGTTCCGGTTGTTATATGTTTCTTGTTTGGCGCTTACGTATTGCGCATGAACCGCGCCCTGCTGTTTGGCGCCATGATGGGCGCACGTACCTGCGCTCCGGCAATGGAAATTATCAGCGACACGGCCCGCAGCAACATCCCGGCATTAGGCTATGCTGGCACTTACGCCATTGCCAACGTTCTGCTGACATTGGCGGGGACACTCATCGTCATCGTCTGGCCAGGCCTTGGTTAGCACTGAAAATTACCCTTAAAAGAAAATTTTTTGCAGTTCAGCAGAACTTTTCTTCAAGGTGTCAGTCATAACTATTGCCACTGCTTTTCTTTGATGTCCCCAATTTGTGGAGCCCATCAACCCCGCCGTTTTGGTTCAAGGTTGATGGGTTTTTTGTTGTCTGAAATTCATCCCCTTTCCAATCAACCAATTAGATAACTTCTTTTTCATGTGTGGCGACAAAATGGCGACAGCGCTTTTGTTATGGCGGCACCAGACGTACAAAACCCGCCAGCGGCGGGTCAGTATTAGTAAGCAAATTGTTCCTGCATACCCTTTGGATGAGGCGGTGCTGCGCTGATTTTTTGCGGACGGCATACTGAGCGCACAAAAGTCTCATGCGTCACGAAAGTATGCCCGCATTCGATGTTAGTGCACTGGTTGTAGCGTTCTTTGGTCTCATTGGAAACCTGGAAGCTGCTTCGGGTATGTGCAGCCTGCCCGCACATAGGACAATTCATCATAATAATCAGCCCTCATTATTAACCAGTTCGCAATAATGATACACCATTGTTCGCAATTTGGAACTAATCATTCCATTGCGAACTCATCTATTTTCACTTCAAGCTCCATGCTGGTCGTAAATCCATTATCCGGGCTGACAGAATGCGTCAGGGTGGTAATGGTCCATTCGGCATCATCGATCGGCTGCTTAAACCCCGTCACCTTCACCGGCATTTCCGTATAGAGATCAGCCCGTCCCTCAGCCAGCTGCAGGGAAAATGAAGCAACCCCACGCTGCAGACGTTCCCACTGCATTTTTGCTGCGCGCTCTGCATTGCTCCGGTTGGCGTAGGTACGATTAAGAACCAGCACGTTTTCATCCGTTCCCACCAGATAATCGCCCTGTTTTGCTTCCGGCTCTTTGGGTGTGGTGGTTTTCTTTCGACGACGCTTAACACTGGTTGTCTCTTTTTTCCCGGGTTCACGCGTATGCAACCAGCTGGCAATAACACCGGTATAGGCACCACGATCAGCAAGGGTGAACCGATGACCGTCACCGGCTTTGCGCGTGATGGTGATAACCGGCAGCGGCTTGCCGCTCGCCGTTCTTCCCTGTCCCTGCCGGATAAACAGCAGATTCCCGTCCTTAACGGAAGCAATCGCCCCATACTGTCTCGCCAGTTTCATCAGAAAACTTGCATCGCTTTCATTGGTCTGGTCCAGATGATCCAGCGCCTTATCCGTCAGGTCTTTACCCAGCGCCACTTTGAGCTTATGCCGGGCGGCTATTTCCTTTACCACCTCCCCCACCGTTGTCTGATGCCATGATTTTTCGCGCCGTGTATTGAGGGTTTCACGGAAATCTGCGCTTCGCGCCCGGATGGTCAGCCGGTCAGGGGCACCGCTGTGTTCAATTTCATCCACAGTAAAAGCCCCTTTAGGGAAAAGCGGCTGGCCTTTCCAGCCCAGCGCCAGCTGAATCACTGCCCCACGTCGCGGCAGGGCGATCAGCCCGTCGGCGTCGTCCAGCTCCAGATCAAGCTGGTCCGCTTCAAAGCCCCGGTTATCCGTCAGCGTCAGACTCATCAGGCGGGTATCCAGCACGGTCGTCACGTCCTTACCTTCAATGACGATACTGAAAGCCGGGCTTTTGCTGTTCAGATTCAGAAGATCAGAATTAACGTTCACTGCAGCAATCCTCCTACCGTGTTCTTAATCCCCCCAATCGCAGAGGCAGCAGAGTCCTGCAGGTTGCTGAGCTGGTCAGTCAGGCTCCCGAACATGTCAGACAGCGATTCATCGACCCGTTTAAGGGTGATCGTAAACTCAATGCGCCTGGGCATACCGCTGGCAAAAAACTCCGTCTTTGTCTGGCTCAGACTCTCAATAACAAACATGCCGTAAATGGTTCCGCTGCCTTCAATCAAAGGCCAGGCTTTACCCTGCTCTGCCATCAACTCCAGCGCCAGTAATGACAGCCTGCCTCCAGTCACTTCCGGCAGCAGAACCCCGGACAGTGTCAGTGAATCATTATCCGGGCCAAGAAACTGCGTTGACGGGCGGCGGTTCACCCGGCTGTTGGCTGCATGTCGCCAGCTGCGCTGATACTGCAGCTCCTGATAAGGGACAGTGCGCAACATAAATACATACAAACCCAGCACCATCATCATGATTCATACCCCCCCTGATCGCTGAAATTGCTGCGCGCTTTTGCCCTGGCCCTGCGTTCCCGCTCGTCAAGCTGGCGTGCCACTTCACGGGCAATATCCTGCGCACTCTGTCCCGGCTGCGCGACGATATGAATGGGCGCATTTATCTCATAACGAATAACTGACGGCGGGCTGTCAGTCTTCACTGGCTGCGTCTGGTATGCCCTCGCAGGCAGACTGAACGGATGAAGCGGAGCCACTTCTGCAGGTGTCGCAGCTACCCCCATCACGCCAGCAACGACAGAGGCCAGCGCAGCAGTACGCCGCCTGCTGGTGACATTTGCCGGTCCGTTCACAATTTCAGGGCCATTTTCTCCAACAATGCCAAACTGCCCGCGTGGAATGATCCCGCCCGTGTCGTACATCCCTGCGTAAGCCGGGAACCCGCCTGGCGGCAACACCACTTTGCCGTCACTGTTCACTGTGGCGGATTGCTGCTGCGTGACCTGCGCAGGCAGTTTCGCCTTTGCCGCCTCCTTACTGACAATACCGAGCTTTTCCAGTAGCCATGACACACCGGATTTAAGAGACTCCAGCGGGTGCATCACCCTATTCAGACCTTCCGCCATCGCCTCACCAAACCGTCGCCCCATTGCAGCTGCGCTGTTCAGTTCTTCGGAAGTGGATTTAACCGGCGAAAGTAAATCACTGAACCAGCCCCACAAGGCCTGCACCCTGTCACCAATCCACTGGAACATGGGCCTGAGCGGCTCAAAGGCAGCGCTGATGGGCGCAGCAGCGGCTTTGAACCCTTCCACCACGCCCCCCAGAAATGCACTGATGGGCTGCCAGTATTTCCACACAACCAGCGCCACACCAGCCAGCGCAGCCACAACCAGCCCTATCGGACTGAGCAGCGCACCCAGCATGCCGGAAATACCAAACAGCGCGCCGCGAAGTAATGCCAGCGGACCAGAAACAAGAAAACGCAATACGCCACCGGTAGCTGTCAGCCCACCCCGCAACGCCGCCAGCGGGTTCATCACCATACCGATAATATTACGGATGCCTGACATACCGGCACGGAACACGGCAAGCGGCGCACCTGCCACCGTTTTCAGTGCATTACCCGCTATTCCGGCTGAGCGATGCAGGGAATTAAGCGGGGCACTCAATAACCCGACACTGCCACCGGATGACGCCATACCCCGACGCAACAGGGAAAGTGGCGCACCTGCCAGCCATGACAGGGCACCGCCAGTACGTGTTACCGCTACAGCAACGGAAGGTAATGTTTTTACACCCAGCACAGACAAGCCAAACCGAATCACTGCAATCGGCCCCAGCACAGCAGCCACTGCCACGGCAAGTGTACCCAGCCCGACAGTGACAGCCGCCGTAGCCGCCGCCACTTTCATCAGTGTGCCAGCCAGCACAGGATTCTGCTCCACCCAGCGACGCAGCGCCCCGGTCACGCCCTTAACCATGCCCATAATATCCATCAGCGGCTGGCGCAACGTTTCCCCCAGACTGCTGAAAGCGTTCTGCGCCCCCGTCTTAACCAGCAACCACTGCGCAGACAATGAATCCTTGTTAATGTCGGATTCTTTCTGCATGGAGCCATTAGCACCACTGCCTGATGTGAGTTTCAGCTGACGCTGCAGCTCCGGCAGGTTGTTAGCCAGCTTTGCCGCATCATCGCCAAACTCTTTACCAAAAATCATTGTCATGGCTGACAGGCGTTTATCCTGCGGCAGATTGTTGACCTTCTCCAGAACCCGCTGAATGGTGCCCATGGCATCGGTGGTCATCTGCTTTTCAATCTCCGCAGGATTGAGTTTCAGCAGGTTCATACCTTCAAAGAAGCGCTTACTTTGCATGGTGGCAATGGACAGTTCACGCACCATGGCATTAGAGGCGCTGGCGGCAATTTCCGGGGCAGCCCCAAGAGAAAGGAATGTTGAACCCAGCGCAGCAGCCTTTCGGAAGTCAAGGCGGTCAGCCACGCCCCCCATACGCTGCAGGACGTTGATAATGTCCCCACCCTTTGACATGGCGTTATCGTCCAGGTAGTTCAGCGCATCGCCCAGTTGTTCAATATTGCGCGTCGGAACTTTATAGAGCTGCGCGATTTTCCCCAGCCCTTCCGCCAGCTCATCGGCGGGCAGCTCAAAGGCCGTTGCAGCTTTTGCCGCCGTGGAAGCAAAGGCCAGCAGGTCACGTTTCTGGTCTTCGTAAGGATCATCCTGGCTGGTCACGCCCATGCGCGCGCCGCCTTCAACCAGCGCGGCATAGTCTATAGCGCCATTCTCCATCGGCAGCAGCTCACTGGCAGCCTTAATGGCATCCTGCATGTCATAAAACTGTTTTGTACGGTTGCCGTTATCGTCCCGCAGCCCGTTTACCTGCTTTGCCACGCCTTTCATGGCATCTTCCATGCTGGCGTAGCTTTTCACTGCAGCCATAACCGGCGCACCCATTGCCAGCCCGGCAGCTGTGGTGGTGGCTCCAGCTCCGGCTATGCGATCCCGAACCTCAAGACGGCGCGAATACTGATCACGAACCGCATTCATTCTCGCCTGCTGTTCACCCAGGCGTTTCAGGGATTTTTGCTGTCGCTCCAGTGCCAGTCGGGTTTCATCGGCGTTCTGCCGTAGCTCACGCTGTGCGCTGCTCAGTTTCTTTGTATCAAGCCCTGCCTCATTCAGCGCAAGGCGCTGACGCTGCACTGACTGACGCAGCCCGTTATATTTTCCCTGTAAATCGGTGACGCGATTTTTAACCTGCTCAAGCAGTCTGGCCTGCGCTGCCGTCGGGCGGTTGGTCGCAGTAAACTGCGTGGCGAGTTTTGCCGCTTCTTCGCGGGCGGCTTTAAGGCTGTTACCTGTGACTGCCAGCTGCGCGCTGGCCTTACGGAAGCCATCAATTCTGCCCGCCTGAGAATCTAACTCTTTCAGCCGGGCGCGGCTTTGCTGAATAGCTGCAGCCAGCTCTTTTGAGCTGGCCTGCGCGGATCGAAATGGGCGGGTGAGCTTGTCAACCGCATTCAGAATCACCTGCAGACGCAGGTTATTGTCACTCATCGCTGGCCCCGCTTCTCTGAATCGCTTTGTGCCGCCACTCCAGCACCTCTGTCAGCGGCATAACGTCAGTGATGGACGGCGACCAGTGAAAGATGGTGGCGATATCCGCCACCAGGTCATCAATCGTCAGGGTGTCGGTAAACCGGCAAGCACCGACTTCTTCAACAAAAAAGTCACCACCTCGACCGACAGCGCGGTGAGATCGGCGGGGTCCAGTTCAGCCATTTCCTGTGCGGTCAGCGTTGGGGTGGAAATTCGCGGGATCACTGTCATCATGGCCCCCACGTCCATATCCATAATGGCCTGCAGGCGGGTGCCGCGCAGCGCACCGGACTGCGGCTTACGCAGCACAATTTCGGTGATTTGGGTTTTACCGCGCATGATGGGCGTATCCAGTTGTACGGTTTTTTCAGTCAGCTTGTCGCTCATGTTCGTTTCCTGTTCATCAGATACTGGCGCGGATCACCGCGCCGTTAAGTTAAATCAGAGGCCAAGGGCGTTACGGTGTGCTTCCATCAGGTCCACGCCGTCAACGATTTCAATCATGTTGACCACATCAACCTCATAGAGCACTTCGCCGTTAATGGTCAGCTTCGCGTAGCTGTTGGTGCTGCTGACTTTGGTGGTGCTGCTCTCGCCGGTTTTCCACTCGCCGGAATCCACTTCTTTATGACGCCCGCGCACAACCAGCTCAATGGCCTGCACTTCGCCGGTATCGTCACGCTGAATAGAGCCGGTGAAACGCAGCTGGATGCCGTCAACGGTTGCCTTGCCCATCTGCTTGAATAACAACAGTTCGGTGCCGCCGATTGAAAATTCCGTATCCAGTGCGCCGTCATCCAGCCCCATATCCACATCCACCGCGCCCGGCATACCGCCGCCGCGATACTTCTCAAACTTGCGGGTGAATTTCGGCAGAGTCAGGGACTCAACGATCCCCTGCCAGTTGTTCCCGTCGTTGAACAGGTTCAGGTGTTTTAACTTGCGTGGTAATGCCATGTATCCCCCTTATGCACTGACACGGCTGGCAAAATCGACCAGGTAGCGATCGGTGATGCGCTGGCGCAGCATCAGATTTTCAAGCGGCGGCACAGGCGTGTAGTCGTAGTCGATGGTGAGTTTCCCGGCTTTCAGGGAGTCTTTATCGTTCACTGACTCATCCAGCCAGCAGTCCGCCCCGATGAGGTATCCCTGATTCACCAGGCTGCGTAATTTGGCGCGGATACCTTCGATAATGTCGCGGGCCAGTGACGGATTTAGTGGCTTATCCACCGCCCACATATGCCCCTCTGCAATCGTGTCAGCCAGTACCTGCGCCGTGCGGGTGTAGTTCTCAAACGCAAACAAGGGATCGTCACTGAGGCAGCGGGAACCCCAGAAACGGAACCCGTCTTTACAGATCAGCGTGGTGACGTCGTTCTGGTTCAGCAGTCCCGCATCCGTTGCCGGGTCCTGCAGATCCCAGAATACATCAGCGGAAATACCGGTGACGCCATTCACACCCACGTTGGACAGGGTTTTGTGCCAGCCAGTCTGTTCGTCGATTTTGGCGCGCAGACCGAGCGCACGTGCGGAGGCGTAAGCCGTCGCATCGGCTTTTAGCACGGTGTCAAAGTTGATGAAATCAGGCCAGATCAGCATCCCCTCGCGCTGGCTGAAATTATCCCGGTAAGCAATGGCTTCCTCCACCGTCTTACAGCCATAGGCGGACAAGTAGGCAAACCCGCGCAGGCTCTGCGCAACACTCATCAGCTCAGTGGCAACCGCCTGCGTGTCGTGCCCAGGCGCACCGAGAATGCGCGGCTTAACTTTCAGTTGCGACTGCGCAGAAAGCAGCGCTTTCATCCCCGTTTTTTTACCGTCGGACGTGACGCCACCGATAATATTGGAGGTGGTTTCCGCTTCGGTTTCGCCCTGCGCAACGCGCACAACAACCGTCACGGGTTTTGACTGGTCGGCAATCGCATCCAGTGAACGGGCCAGCGTGCCGGACTCGCCTGCTTTACCGCTGGCCTCCAGCACATCTGTCAGCAGAACCGGCTTATTGAGAGGGAAAACGGACGCATCAGCATCATCGCCGGTGCAGACCATACCCACGATAGCGGTGCTTACCGTGGTGAGGGAACGGGTGCCGTCGTTGATTTCAACAACGCGCACCCCGTGGTGGTAATCCTGAGCCATAAGGCAGTCTCTCCGGTTTACAGGGTGTCTGCCTATGTTCTGGTTGATATGCGCGCGGCGCACGCTGCTGGCTATGTATGGTGAATAGTACAATTGATATTGGCGAAAAATGATGGTTCGCAGCGCATTTAAATTCTTTGAAAGGTTCCTATACCAGCTGGATTTTCCGAGGTGTCAATGTCCACCAGTACCGACTCACCTTTTCCAACACTTACATAAACCAATGCGAGCTTTCTGTCTTCTAGACACATCATCATCTACAATGCGACTGACTGCACACTATTGACATGAATTTGGCAAAAAAAATGACGATTAAATCAACCAAATCTTTATTATTAAACAATACTAGAAACGTTTTTTTAGACTCTATGAAAGGCCTGGCAATCATATTTGTTGTATGGGGGCATTCAATCCAATACATCAAAAAAGATGGTATTTCTTTTTTTGACAACCCACTTTTTATAACAATTTATAGTTTTCACATGCCATTCTTTATGATAATAAGTGGATATCTTTTCCACTTTTCACTTAGTAGGCACTCTGGACTTACTCTTTCATTAAAGAAAATTAAACAATTACTTATTCCTGCGATATCTTGGTTTGTTATTGAGTCAATTTTAATTGGATTCAACACTCACTTCAGTAATATTTTCTATGGCTCCATATATCTAGATGTTAAAAATATACTTTATGGTTCAATGTATTTCCTTTGGTTTCTTACATCTCTTTTTGTACTATCCATAGTATATATAGCATGTCATTCGATTAAAGATAAATACGCACCACACATGTTCATTATTATTTTTATTTTATCTCTTTTTTGTGGAGATGACTGGAGCATGGACAAAATAAAATTCATGGCTCCTTATTTTATGATGGGAATATTAGTGTGTAAGCATATGGATTTCATCTTAAAAAACAAACATGTAATGGGCTTTCTTTCCATCGGAACATGGATGGTAATGCTATTATTGTGGGACAAACAGTATTATATATACATTACGCCAATGTCGTATTTTAATGTTGACTTTTGGCAGCATACTAAAATCATAACATTCCGCTATCTAATTGGTTTTGCTGGTAGCTTCTCTATGGCATATTTATGTTATTTTATAATTTCAAAAAACAATGTTTTTTCACGTCTCACATCATTCTTTGGACTATATACCCTTCCTGTATATGCAATTTCAACACTTATTATCTACCGTATAACCGATGAGTTCGACATTAATAGCATGTGTGGAAATATATATGTTTATAATCTAATCATTACTACATTTTTTTCGCTATTTATATTACTCCTGTGTATACTAATCGCAAACCTCATAAAACGGAATCCTTTAATTTCAGCTATTTTGTTTGGTGGTAGATAGTTAGTTTAAAAGTAAAATTACTAGCTTAGCACATCAGTATATTATGCAAAAAAAACCACCAGTAGTACTGGTGGTATCGAGACTACTGGTGCTGGTAAATTTTTCTACGCTGACTTTTCTGCCGCAACAATGTCCGCCAGAACCGGCTCACTCCTTTCATTAGCAGCCAGTACCTTACCTTCAGGGATGCTATCCATCACGAAGAACCAGTTATCATCTGGTAGCTCTACAGCCCCTTCAGTGCTATGAATACCGGGGATAACTTCAGTCAGTGTTTCAGGATTAAAAAGCCGCATAATTTACACTCCAGTAAAAACCATCAGCAGATATTGACCCATCCGAACGCTTAACGAGAAATGTCGCTTTCGTGGCGGTGGTCAGGTCAGTGACAACCATGACAGATGTCGCTGGTCGGTTTGTTCCAGTCGATAATACTAACGGTGTCGTCGTAACGTTTTGGGCAGCAGCAGGTAAAGCAATCGGATAATTAACGAGAGCGTCACCATTCACGTTTGCAATCCCGTTCCCCCACATATCAATTGAGCCGTCGCTCCAGATTCTGTATTTACCATTCGCATTAGAGCCGGTTTTCACAATGACCGCGCACTTATCATTATCTGTTTTGACGTTCCCGATTATCGCCAGCGTGCCACTGGTATTCCCCACTTCTGCCAATTGAAGGTATTCGAGAAGCCCTGAAATGCTTTTCCCGCTGAGATTCGTTAGCGTGGCATCGAGTGGTTGTTTTCCCGCCAGCGCGTTCATCACTGTTGTCGCAAAGTTTGGATCATTCCCCAGCGCAGCCGCCAGTTCATTCAGTGTGTCCAGCGCCTCCGGCGACGAACCAACCAGCCCCGCAACAGCAGATTTCACAAACGCGGTAGTGGCAATCTGCGTATTGTTCACAGTCTGCGCCGCAGTCGGAGCCGTTGGCGTTCCGGTCAGGGCCGGGCTTGCCAGCGGTGCTTTCAGTGCCAGCGCATTGTTAATGGTGGTACTGAAATTCGGGTCATTATTGATAGCTGCTGCAATTTCTTTCAGCGTATCCAGCGTTGCCGGTGCGCCACCAATCAGGGCAAGAATAGCGGCCTGTACAAAGGCTGTACTGGCAATCAGGGTGCTGTTGTTTCCTGCCGGTGGCGTTGGCGTTTTAGGCATGCCTGTCAGAGTCGGACTGTCTTTTGGTGCATACTGCGAATGAGGATCAACAGCAGCAAGATGCTTTGCCATCAGGTCATCCACATACACCTTAAGTTCCAGCACCTTGTCATCCACATATTTGCGGGTTGCCAGAACCACAGCGGGGTCAATTTTTAGGGTGATGTTATCGGTGCTGCTGGTAATCAGTACCATGCGCACGGTCTGCGTGCGTCCGCTGCCCTCCGCCAGCTTCGGCTTGTAGCTCTCCGGGCAGTTACCCACAGCAATCAGCGCGCCGGTTTCATCAAACAGGCCGACTTCACGAATCCACCACCCGCCCTCATTTTCCGGGATCACCTGCTCAGCAATAATCTGGCTGCTGTTCTGTGGGTCGATATACAGCATATTCAGCGCTGCGCGGCGTTCCTCAGCCACTAACGCGGTCTGTTGCGCGTTGGGTGTGGGCAGCACACCGCCACCGCTGCCCACCGCCATATGGGTAATTTTTAGTGGGACACCGAGCGCGGCGGCGCTTGCCAGTTTCGCCGCGCCGATATCCGTCAGCAGGGTATAAAATTTTGCGCTCATGGGTTCACTCTCATCGTGTCAATAACATGGACCGCGCCGCCCTCATAAGCGGTGCCGCCGGAAATAATGGTTTCGTTTATATACGGGTAGATCGTGATTTCTTCGCCGGTATAAGTGGCTGCACCCACAAAATACGGGCCGCCTGTCTGCAGGTTGATGGACATGCCAACCAGATGACGGCTGCACGGTTTGGCATCACCGATCAGACGCTCCAGCTCCAGATAGGTTTCTTCTGTTATGCCCTGGTCCTGCACGCCAATATCCAGACGGAACGTCCCTGGTGTTTCGCCGGTCTGCCACCACTCAATGATGCGGATCAGAAAGCCGAACGGCTCCACCACACGCCGCACGGCGCTGGTTGTCCCCTTGTGCTGATGGATATAAAACGCGTCCTGCACAACGCGGCGCTTGACGTTTTCTGCCCAGCTTTCATCCCAGCGGTCCACAGAAAACGCCCAGGCCAGATAGGGCAGGAATCTGATCGGACAGGTTGCCGGATTCCACAAATCACGCAGCGATACCTGCAGATCGGAAATCCCGCTGCAGGTCTGCGCCAGTCGGCGCTCAAGCGGCGACGAACCCGGCGGCAACAGACTATTCATCCGTGCCCCCGTTGGTAACGCTCCATTCGGTACAGGATGCCGCCTGCGTCTTATTCAGCACCACATCCTCCAGAGGGGACGCCAGTTCCACACGCTGGACACCCTCCACGTGCAACGCGGCATAAATGGCGCTGCGGCGGATATCACGTCCCAGCCGTGTCTGACTGGCGATGTATTTCTGCAGGCTGGCTTTTGCCTCTGCCATCACCGGCTCAGCCTCCGGCCCCGGATAAAGGAATATCGTCGCATCCACGTTGTACGGAATAATTTCAGCGCTGCGCACCGTCAGGCGGTCTGCCACCGGGCGAACTTTTTCACTGTTAAGCGCCTGCTCAACCACCGCCAGCAGGTCAGCCCCTGCCGTACCGTCACCCTCACGGCTCAGCACGGTAAGCACCACCTCTGCCGGTGCCGGACTGGTTGCGCTGGCATCAGCCACCCGCCCGTCGGCACTTCTGGCGTGGAACTCATAGGCTCCCGTTGGCCCTGCAACGGACAGCCCCTCAAATGCTGCAGGAATGCGCTGGCGTAATGCTTCATCACTTTCCATCACTGCGGCGACCGGCGGCACCGCGTCATTATCTGCAGGGACTACCGTCAGGCGCTTCACGTTGCAATTACCTGCCAGTTGTTCAAGGTCATTTCCCATGGAATAGGCCACCATGACCGCCTGGGCAGCCTCATTAATACGCTGGCGCAGCAGGATTTCGCGATAAGTATTTTCCTGCAGCAATTTGGTGACAGGTTCTGACTCCAGCGCCAACGTGCGCATAACGGCGTCCTGTTCATCAGCCGGATGGAGGGCCACAAAGGCGGCCTTGCGTTCTGCCAGCAATGCTTCAAAGTCCGGCTCGTCCACAATCTGCGGCGGCGGTAGTTGGGAAAGATCAATGACTGCCATTGTCTGCTCCTGTTGATACGGAAAGGGAAACTGGCGCGCCGTTATTGCTGTACCCGGTAAGCTCAACCGCCATAGAGCCGTCAAAATTGCCGTTGATGGTGATGGAATCCAGCGTAAGGCGCGGCTCCCAACGGTTCAGCGCCACATAGACCGCAGACATAATCTGCAGGCGCAGCGCCGGGGTCTGCGGCTGGTCTATCAGGGAAGACAGCAGGGAGCCATATTCCCGACGCGCAAGACGACTGCCCTGCGGCGTCAGCAGAATATCCCGCACCGACTGGCGCAGATGGTTTGTATCTGCAATGGCCTGTCCGTCATTCCTGCTCATACCGATATACAACGTCATACCGGGCCTCCTGAGGTATCGCCGCCGGACTTCACGCCGGTGTGACCGTGTTTATCCACCACAATCCCGTTGGAACTCATCGCTCCGCCTCCCTGGGTGACGCCGCCATTGATCACCATTTCACTGTTAATGCGTGTGGTGTCTGCCTCCACCACAAACTCACTGGTTTTGAGGGTGATATTATCCGCCGCCTCGATCACCATGGATTTAATACCCCGGACATGCCATCGTCCGGTGGCGGGTTCATACTCAAACCAGCCCCCGTCCGGGTACTCCGTCACGCAGCCGTCCACGGAATCCGACGGCGGAGGAAACTGATTGGAGTAGATGGCAGGCAGCACAAAAGCGGTTTCCAGATTGCCGCCCATACTCAGCACCACCACCTGCTCATCCGGCGACGGACACCACCATGTACGGGCACCACCGGCGCGCAGCGTCAGCCAGTTAATCCAGTTGGTTTCAAGCTCGCCCACTTTCACCCGGCACAGCCATTTCTTCCGGTCCACTTCGGTCACAATGCCGGTGCGGATCAGATTGGTGATAAGACGCATGATTTCGGTAAGTTGTACGTTCATACGAATATGTTGAACGCATTTGGGATTGGAAGAAAAATTTCAGGGTTGTGTCATCCATGACACAAAATTGTTTTAGGCACTTAATGTTTTCAAAAAATGTTGTTCATACTCTTTTACACGTGCTTTAAGGTCTTTATTTTCATTATTCAACCAACTATGTATGTAATTAATCTCAACATTACCCGGTTCAGAATTTCTATATCCTTTAGCTTGTTTTAGTATATAGATACCATTTGAAAGACCAAGCTCTATGGTGAGTCTATTACGCCCAGCGCTTGAATATTTATATATATAACTTTCTCCATTCAAAGCCTTCATTTTATAAGAAGCAAGACAGTGTTCCATTTCTTTCCCTTCCCTAATAAGTCCATTAACTGAAGCGATAAACTCTATACCATCCCATACACTTATACTTGGTTCCTCAAACCAAATATCATCTTTTATATATTTCGTAGTATATCGTAACTTCTGAGTCCATCTATCATGAAGTTGTTGTACCTGCTCTACATTCGAACAACTCAATACAATATCGTGGGATTTTTTTATACCTATATTCTCCCCAATTCTTATACTATCTCGAACCAATCTTTCCAGATAGGCCACACCAACTTTATATTCTCTAAAAAAATCCTTTTTAGACTGACAAAGATGGTTAAGTAAAACAGAACCCGAGAATAACTTATATCTACTCGCCATATAAAGCTCTTGAATAGCAACGGTCTTACTATGTCTATAATCCTCAATAACCTCTTCATCTCTTAGAATTTTCGAGAGCAAACTAAACTCATACTTTCGACCATGCAACAACATTGTTTTTTTTAATAACGTTACCAGTCTTTCCTGAGGAGGCGTGCCAGCGACAATAGAAAGCAAAATTTTCCTTTTCATTCTTGATAAATATTCCACAGTATGAGCGTTATGACCATAATAATTATCAAGAACAATTCCCCAGGCCAAGCTTGAGCAATCAAAATATAACTCAGAAAGTGACTTGCTCGTATTTATAGCATTAAATAACTCAATTTGAGCATCGTTATAGCACAATATCCTCTCAATATTAGAATCAATCTCAACATTAAGCATATTAATTAAGTGCTCAACACAATCCTTACCAACAACCTCAACATTGAATAACGGAATACCACAATCTATTTCACCTCTCTGTACGTTAGACTCATGATGTATATCTGATAAAATCTGACCATCTCTGACATACACTTTTATCGCCAACGGAATAACAGATGAAAATGATATTACGATTTTATTTTTTAGAAGGTATAATTTCATCCTTCCCATCCTCTAAACTCGACATTATTTTCTGCAACTCAATCATTAAACCATTAAGCTTTACTTGTTGATTAGCAGTAAACGCATGAGCAAAGTTTTCCTTTGTAACTTCTAATTCAAGCAGTCTTGTCTTTGCCAGCACGATCGATAACTCATTAAAATGATCGACAGCAATTTTCCCTTTCCTTGTAAATTCGCCCAACTCCAATTCTATAAACCCTAACTTAGCTTTCGCTGTATTGCTTTCCACTAAACGATTCAGTAACAAATTTATGGGCTTATATAAAACACAAATACCAAAAATAAAAGCAGTTGGCCATGTAAGTAAAACTTGAAGTATTTGAATAAAATTTTGCATTACAATTCTTCATTGAGTTCTAGTTTAGGAATACTTTATCATAACTTTTGTAGAACTATGATGGATTTGTTATTCCTAAAGCTCCACCTACCTCACAAAAAATCAACTAATCAATTGATAAACAGTGGTGTTTAATTCCAAGATCACTTCAGTGGGTGAGCATCACCAAGAGAGAGGAATGAGTTAGAGTCCAGAAGATGGTGCCAACAAAATCACTCTAATAACCAACGAAACAGAGTGTCACGGGTAACGGTTTCCACCTCATCATTTACACCCAGCAGGCGACGCTCAGCATAGCGGGCCTCCGGGCCTTTACGGCTGACGCGGTCACGCAGGCCGTAGTGGTGAACACGGGCAATACGCTGCACCTTGCCCTCAAACTGCACGCTGGCAGAGTCGGCACTGGCTGCAGTTTTCAGGTATTTTGTTGTGCGAAGCTTTGCAAACATCTGGCGTTTGATGCGTCCCTTCTTGCTGCGGGCAGTCACCCGGCGCGGCTCATAGCCGCTGCCGTCAGGATTACGCTGCAGCCTGATGTTTTGCTGCTGCGTCCGGCGCAGCTGTTGCGCCAGTTGTCGCATCATACGGCTGCGGGCTGCAGGCTCCAGATTTGCCAGCAATGCCGTCAGCCAGTCATCCACCCTCTGCAGTTCATCCACGTTTCACCGTCCACATTTCCTCGAATCCGTCAGGCTCCGGCACCGCTTCAACGCTCGACACATTACCGTCAGTGCTGACTAGTACACGCTCCGTCAGTTGCAGATTCAGACTGATATCGCATACATCATTGCGCAGAATATCCACTTCAAAGGTGAACAGTTTTTCGCACAGCTCCGGGTTGTTGATGGCGTCCGGCTGGTTTTCTCTAAGCCACAGCAACACAGGAGCCATCAGCAGATTCTGGTCGCCGCTGAAATCCTCGATCACCACGTTCAGGGTGTAGCGGTATTCCCATGACATAGAGCTGGCACCGGTTGCCACCAGTGAGCCGTTATCAACGAAAAGGTGCAGCTTATCCGGGTTGTTGCGGACATACGCCACCGCTTTATTCAGGGCGCTGCGCAGGGACTGCGGTTTGTTCACTGTTTCGCTCCTGACACGCAACTATCGTGTCGACTTTGTCGGCACAGACCGCCCAGGCGGCCTCGGTTTCATCCAGTGCCGCATTCAGATCACCGTTACTGCGCGGCGCTGACCTTTCCAGGCGGCACTGCGTCACTCTGGGACAGCCACTCACGGTAAGCTGCACCTCCGACGAAGGCCGGACGCTCCCGCAGCCTGATAATGTCAGCAGGCAAAGGAGCGTCAGCCCAGCGGCGCAAATCCTCGTTTTCACGTTTCAGTTCCTCGATCCGGCGCTGGCGGCTTCGCAGCAGTGCGGTGGTCTGCTCCGCTGCAGCATAAAGCCGCGTCTGCTCCCGGCTGTTGGTTTCGGTCAGAATGGACAGGCCGATCAACTGACTGTTTTTCTTCATCAGTTCCTGCGTTTTGCTTTTCAGCGCGGTGCCCTGAGTCTCAATGGTGTGACTGGCATTTTTAAGCCGCCACGACTGCCAGCCCAGCGCCGCAATAGCCAGCGCCAGCCCTACCGCCAGCAAGCGCGTCATACCCCAGTTCCTTTTAAGCACCAAGCCATTTCCCGCGCGCGGCGGTTCTCCAGACCTTTATTTTTCACACCGTTAACGTAAATCCAGCGCGGTAGCTGGTTGCATGCCTGCCACCACTGCTGGCGATTGATATATGACACCATGGTTGACCTGCAGATCGCGCCAGTCCCCACATTGAAACCAATACTCACCAGCGCATCGTAGACATGCTGCGGGGGCTTAACCGTCAGGCAGTCATCCAGCCTTTTTTCAGTCAGTAGTACATTGTTTATTAACCCCTGCGCCGCCTGCCGTTCCGTGATAGCTTTCCCCGGCACCACCCCGGATGTATTTCCGATCCCGTCAGTCCAGACACCTGCGCTGCACTGATACGGCTGCAGACGACATCCCTCGTAATCGGCAATCAGTTTCAGCCCCTCGACGGAGGTATGAAGCGACTGGAAACCGGGCAGCGTGGCGGCGATAGCCAGCACCGCCCCGACAAGGCAGCGCTTAACGATTGAAGGATTCATATTCCCCCCGCGAAATTTTGCCGCCACGTAACAATTTGAAAGACTGGTGTTTGTAGTACCAGTTGATAGCCA
>NZ_JAHLQZ010000189.1:0-7331 GCF_018919505.1 Citrobacter sp. S55_ASV_140 | reverse complement strand
TTGCACAATGATATCCGCCGCGGCATGGATGCCCGCGAGGATCACCACCAAAGCGGCCAGTTTGAGCAGAATATGCATACCCGTTTTATCGGGCTGAGCGGTTGTCATGTTTTCTTCCTGTTTGCGTTTTTGCATTAAGTGTAGCGGTTGGCTTGCGTCTGTTATTCCTAAACTGGCTGCTGATTTATGGTCTGCAACATGGTAGAAATGAAACACTGTTGTGAAAATGTGGTGACCTTCCATGCCCGAACCCGTCGCTGAACCGACGTTAAGCGGTTTGCGCCTTAATCTGCGCATTGTTTCGGTGGTGATGTTTAACTTCGCCAGCTATCTGACCATCGGCCTGCCGCTCGCGGTATTGCCCGGCTATGTCCATGATGTGATGGGATTTAGCGCCTTCTGGGCGGGACTGGTCATCAGCCTGCAATATTTCGCCACGCTGCTGAGCCGCCCTCATGCCGGTCGCTATGCCGATCTGCTGGGGCCGAAAAAAATCGTGGTATTCGGACTGTGCGGCTGCTTTTTAAGTGGCCTGGGTTACCTGCTGGCAGGATCAACCCAAGATTGGCCGCTGGTAAGTTTGTTGCTGTTATGCATCGGGCGGGTGATTCTGGGCATCGGGCAAAGCTTTGCCGGGACCGGCTCTACGCTATGGGGCGTGGGAGTTGTTGGCTCGATGCATATCGGACGGGTGATTTCGTGGAACGGCATCGTGACCTATGGCGCGATGGCGATAGGCGCTCCGCTGGGTGTTCTGTGTTATGCCTGGGGTGGCTTACAGGGGCTGGCGCTGACCGTGATGGGCGTGGCGCTGTTGGCGATACTTTTGGCGCTCCCTCGACCGGCGGTGAAGGCCAGCAAAGGCAAGCCGTTACCGTTTCGCGCTGTGCTCGGGCGCGTTTGGTTGTACGGGATGGCGCTGGCGCTGGCCTCCGCCGGATTTGGCGTGATCGCCACCTTTATCACGCTGTTTTATGATGCTAAAGGCTGGGACGGCGCAGCTTTTGCGCTGACGCTTTTTAGCTGTACATTTGTGGGTACTCGCTTGTTATTCCCAAATGGTATCAACCGGTTAGGTGGGCTCAATGTCGCGATGATCTGCTTTAGCGTCGAGATTGTTGGACTGCTGCTGGTCGGCATGGCCTCCATGCCGTGGATGGCCAAAATCGGCGTTCTGCTGGCAGGTGCCGGGTTCTCGTTGGTCTTCCCGGCGCTGGGCGTGGTGGCGGTAAAAGCCGTCCCGCAGCAAAATCAGGGCGCTGCGCTGGCGACCTATACGGTGTTTATGGATTTATCGCTGGGCGTTACCGGGCCGCTGGCCGGGCTGGTCATGACGTGGGCGGGCGTACCGGTTATCTACCTGGCGGCGGCCGGGCTGGTGGCGGTAGCGCTACTGCTGACCTGGCGGCTAAAAAAACGGCCTCAGGTGGCGTCACCGGAAGCCGAGTCTTCGTCTTAACCGTTACTGGATAACCAGCGTGTTAATGATGTTTTCTGCGGTCGTTTGCGCTTTTTGCTGATCGTCAGCCGGCAGCGTGATTTGCAGCGTCAGCAGTTGGTTGTCCACTTTACCCAGCACCACGGAAGAGTATGCGGTCTGGCCTTTGGCCGAGATGATGCTGTCTAACTGTTGCAGCGTGTGGCCTTTCAGCTCAATAGATTTATTGGTGACGACCTGCAACTGCGGGTCGCGGCTACGCTGCTGATCTTCCAGACGTTTTGCCAGTACGGCAAGATCTTCGTTGGTATTGTCGCCGACAATCACAATCACCGCTTTCTGGCCGGTTGCGTCAGAATACACGTGCATATTGTTTGCCTGGGTGCCCAGCTTGCCGCTCTGATCGGTCATATCCGCTGGCAGGGAAAAACTGAGTTTGCCGTCCAGCAGGCTGACCGGTTGTCCGGTGGCGCTACTCTCTGCGGCGGCACCCTCTGCCGGCGCTTTTGTATCGCTATTATCACAGGCCGCAAGCCCCATAACCAGCAGGCCAATACCGACATATTTAACCAGATTGCGCATTGACTTCTTCCTTTCGATAAACGGCCATAACGGCTCATTCGACCATCTTATCACAACTCGGAAAATGAACCTTTAACTCGTCTGCAATGCAGATATTTCAGATTTATCTGCCAACCTTTTCAGTAACATATTCAGCAGCACGCCGTACATCGGCAGGAAGAAAATAATGCTGATCAGTACCTTGAAGCAGTAGTCTACCAGCGCGATTTCCATCCAGTGCTCGGCCATAAAGGCATCCGGGCTGCGCCAGAAAGCGATAAAGAAAAAGGCCAACGTATCGCTGATGTTGCCAAACAGCGTGGAAGCCGTCGGCGCCAGCCACCAGCGACGGCTCTGACGCAGGCGGTTAAAGACATGCACATCCAGAATTTGTCCCAGCGCGTAAGCCATAAAGCTGGCGGCGGCGATACGGGCGACAAACAGGTTAAAGTGCAGCAGCGCGCCGAATCCCTGCCACGATCCCATATAGAACAGTGATGAAACAACATAGGAGATCAGCAGCGCGGGGATCATCACCGCAAAGATGATACGTCGTGCCAACGGCGCGCCAAAAATACGCACGGTCAGGTCGGTCGCGAGGAAAATAAACGGAAAGCTAAAAGCGCCCCATGTGGTATGGAAACCAAAAATGGAGATCGGTAGCTGTACCAGATAGTTGCTGGAGGTGATCACCAGCAGATGAAATAGCGATAGCCAAAACAACGCTTTTACGCGCTGAGATTGTGTAAACGGAGTCATATTGTGACCTTTTTGTTGGATGGGGTGAGGGAACCCAATAAAAAACCGTCGCATGATACTGCTTTAAGAGCACATTGCAATGGTTGTTTTTCACGCAATCGTTAACCTGATTGGCTTACGCCACAACAGAGCGTAAAATAACGCCGTTTTTGCATGAATGAGACTACGATGAGCGATCTGTTTACCTCTCCCGACCATACGCTTGATGCCCAGGGACTACGCTGCCCGGAACCTGTAATGATGGTGCGTAAAACCGTGCGCGGTATGCAGGCGGGTGAAACGCTGCTGATTGTCGCCGACGATCCGGCGACAACCCGCGACATTCCCGGTTTCTGTACCTTTATGGAGCATGAACTGGTAGCCAAAGAGACCGACTCGCTGCCGTACCGCTATTTAGTGCGCAAAGGTCATTAAGCGAAGCGCCATCCGGCCTACAAAGACGGTGTAACCTGTAGGCCGGATAAGGCAACGCCGCATCCGACACACTCATTATCCTTTACGCAACAACCGCAGCGCGTTCGCGGTCACCAGCACCGTCGCCCCCGTATCAGCCAGCACCGCCAGCCACAGTCCGGTTATACCGAGCAGCGTGGTGATGAGGAAAATCCCCTTCAAACCCAGCGCAATCGCAATGTTCTGGCGAATATTGGCGTGGGTGGCGCGCGCCAGTTGAATCATTTGCACCAGACCACGCAGACGGTTGTGGGTCAGGGCGGCATCGGCGGTTTCCAGCGCGACGTCGGTTCCGCTACCCATGGCAATGCCGATGGTCGCCGCTTTCATCGCCGGGGCGTCGTTGATGCCGTCGCCGACCATTGCCAGCGGCGACTGTTGGTTGAGAGAGGTAACGGCTCGCACCTTATCCTCCGGCAATAACCCCGCTTTGAATTCCAGACCCAGCTCCCCGGCAATGGCTGCTGCCGCGCGTGGGTTATCACCGGTCAGGATCACCCCTTTCACGCCGATCTGATTGAGCTCGCTGATGGCAGTGCGGGCGTCGTCGCGCAACGTATCCTGTAGGGCCAGTACGCCGAGAACGGTATCGTTACGCAGCACCAGCACCACCGTCTGGCCCGCGCTTTCCAGCTCGCTTATCTGTCCGGCAAAGGCATCGGCAGGCTGCTTACCGGCGGCGCAAATCAGCACGCGCTCGCCGTTGACCAGCGCTTCTATTCCGGAGCCAACCAGCGCCCGCTGTTCTTTCGCGACAGGAATAGTCAGCTCGCGCGTTTGCGCTTCCCGAACAATCGCCTGCGCCAGTGGGTGCGTCGCGCCTTGCTCTACCGCCGCTGCCAGCGCCAGCAGTTCAGCCTCATTTATACCGCTTGCCGGATGGATCGCCGTCACGCGCGGTTTACCGATGGTCAGGGTGCCGGTTTTATCAAACGCCACCTGCGTGACTCTGCCCAACTGTTCCAGCGCGGCGCCGCCTTTGATTAACGCGCCACGACGCGCCGCGGCGGCAAGACCAGAGGTAATCGCTGCGGGGGTTGAGATAACCAGCGCGCACGGGCAGCCAATCAGCAACAGCGTCAGTCCTTTATAAATCCACTCCTGCCACGAGGCGGCAAACAGCAGCGGCGGGACGAGGGTAACCAGCAGCGCAACCGCCATAATAGCGGGGGTATAAATTCGGCTGAAACGGTCAATAAAGCGCTCAATGGGGGCGCGGCGTTCTTCCGCTTCTTCAATCAGCTTCAGAATGCGATCGATAGCGCTGGCGCCCGGCTCGGAGAGCACTTCCAGCGTAACCAGACGATCTACGCTGGTGGCGCCCGCCGGGACTTTCTCGCCGGTGGCGCGTTCAACCGGGATCGATTCGCCGGTCAGGGCGCTTTCATCAAAGCTGGCAAAACCGGAGACCAGCTTACCGTCGGCGGGTAAACGTCCACCGGCGGCAACTTCAATAACATCGCCAGGCCGGAGCGTATTGATTGCGACCTCTTCGCGTTCGCCATTACGCAGGCGCGTGGCGGTTTCTGGCTTGAGTGCCATCAATGCGCTGACACCTTTGCGGGCGCGGCTGGCGGCCCACCCTTCCAGGCGCTCGCCAATTAAAAACAGCAGTAGCACCATGGCGGCTTCCGCCGTCGCGCCGATAAACAGTGCGCCAATCGCGGCCACGCTCATCAACGTTTCAATGGCGAAGTAGCTGCCGGTTTTCATCAGACGCAGGGCCTGGCGGGCAATGGGATACAAGCCGACCAGCGTGGTGGCGATAAACGCTATCTGACCGAAAGGATGATTGAACTGCTCCAGCCCCCAGCTAATCGCCATCATGATTATCAGCGAAATCAGCGGCAGGTTCTCTTTCAGACGTGATTCGGGGGCGGCTTCCGGCGCTTGTTCATCGCGCAGGGTATAACCTGCCTTTTGTACCGCGCTTTCAACTTGCTGACGGATATCAGAACCCGCGTCGACGACCAGTTTTTCGGTGGCGAACAGCACCTGGACCTGGTTGACGCCGCTCACCTGGCGGACCGCATTTTCCACTTTTCGGGCGCAGGCGGCACAGTCCATTCCTGCCACTTTCCAGGAATAACGGGTGCCCATTACGCTTTCGGATACGGTGGTTGGGGTGGAGCAACTTCCTTCGCAGCAGCAGTCGTCCGCCTTTTTTGGGGCTGGCGCTGGCTTGAATGAAGAAAATTGTGGGGCTTTTTTGCCAGGGGCATCGGGCGTCGACATGGCATCCTCCGGTTAATAATCATTTCGTATTAACCGAAGGATACACTCTGGAGTCGACTCCAGAGTCAAGCGATATTAGAGATACAACGAACGAACAATCAGGAAATGTCCGGCGAAGTAGCAGGCGGCGGCAATGGCGTTATCGGCGCGGAAGCGGCGGCGATAATGGCTACCCAGCCAGACAAAATTACCGATGAACAATAATGAGGCGCCGAGGAATGCCGACAGCGCGGGGCCAGTGGGACGGAAGAACCACAGTTCGCCCGCCATCCAGACCATCATCAGCGTGATGCCGATAAAAGTACAGATGGCTAAACGCAGCTCTTCCAGCCGTGTCCAGATGATGGCGATCAGCAACGCCCCCAGCACCACTAATACCAATGGCAAAGGCCAGAAGAACGACAGCGTCATTTGGCTGGCGAAGTAGATGGTATACAGCAGGTGCGAGAGAAAAAACGCCCCCACGGCGTAGAGCAGACGTTGGCGCGGCAACAGCGTCAGCGCATCGCCCAGCAGTGAGGCAAGCAGCCCTGCCAGCACCAGATAGCTGATGGCGTTAAACATTGGCGCCTGCCAGGCCAGCAGCGCCAGCAGGAGTAAAGTGAGGGGTTTAAAGACCCAGCGTTGCCAGGCGGGCCCACGATAGGAAGCATCCACGAACAACCATGCGGAAAGGCAGACAGCGATAAACGACCAAAGCATCTTAGTTCCTTGAATTCGTTATTTTTTCGTAAGCGGGGTGCTTACGGCTCTATTGTTCAGTGTAGAGGTCGACACTGCCAGATGACAACACCATAACAGGCAATGTATGCTTATTTCCGCATTTTCTGATGGGTTAATACTATGAGCAAACCGCCACTTTTTTTCATTGTTATCATTGTCTTAATTGTTGTCGCCGCGTCGTTTCGCTTTGTCCAGCAGCGGCGTGAAAAAGCGGATAACGATGCAGCACCGCTGGTGCAAAAGCAGGTGGTAGTGAGTAATAAGCGGGAAAAACCACTTAACGATCGGCGATCCCGTCAACAGGAAGTGAGCCCGGCAGGAACCAGCATGCGCTATGAAGCCAGCTTTAAGCCGCAAAGCGGCGGTCTGGAGCAGACGTTTCGCCTGGATGCCCGGCAGTACCATGCGCTAACGGTCGGAGACAAGGGCACGCTGAGTTACAAAGGTTCGCGTTTTATTGATTTTACGGCTGAACGCTAAGGTTTCATCTGACTGATGCCGGATGGCGGTTACGCCTTATCCGGCCTACAAATTTTGTCGCCCCGGCTCGCAACGCGCCGCCGGGCGAAAACATCCCAGTTACTTCTTCAACTGGTTCTTAATCTTCTTCTGCCAGACCAGCAGCTCAAAGACGCCGAACAGGAAAATGCGGATTTTCTCCCCGCTGGTCATCTGCGGGCCATCTTTTGGCATGGTGCTTTTTAGCAGAGCCAATTGCATGCCGTGCATCAGCACCATAAAGATCAGCGCGACGTTAACGAAGATGTTAAGCGGGCGTGGGAAGGGTTGGAAAATATTCAGTAATAAAAATGCCCAGACGCAGAGCATCAACAGACGTCCCAGATTAATTAGCATCGTGCTCTCCTTGTGCTTCACGTTGATACAGGCGGTAGGCGACCTGTCCTGCCACTTTTTCACGGTATAGCGACCAGTTTACCGGAACCGGCGGCAGGCCGTTTTCGACTTCGCTCTCAACGTAAATATACGCTTCATCTGCCAGCCAACCATGGGTTTCCAGAAGCGTTAAAGTTTCTTCCAGTAATCCTTTGCGAAACGGCGGATCAACGAACACCACGTTATGCGGCGTACCAGGTTGGGCCAGAAACGCCAGCGTATTGGTGTTGACGACGCGGGCATGATTTGCCTTCAGCGTAGCAAGATT
>NZ_JAHLQZ010000188.1:0-7376 GCF_018919505.1 Citrobacter sp. S55_ASV_140 | reverse complement strand
TGCATATTCTGCTCAAACTGGCCGCTTTGGTGGTGATCCTCGCGGGCATCCATGCCGCGGCGGATATCATTGTGCAACTGTTGCTGGCGCTCTTTTTTGCCATCGTATTGAACCCGCTGGTCACCTGGTTTATTCGCCGAGGGGTGCGTCGCCCGGTAGCCATTACGTTAGTGGTCGTGGTAATGCTGATTGTTCTTACGGCGCTGGTTGGCGTGCTGGCATCGTCGATCACTGAGTTCATGGCCATGCTGCCAAAATACAATAAGGAACTGACGCGCAAGGTTCTGTATCTGCAAGAAATGGTCCCCTTTCTGAACCTGCATATGTCCCCGGAGCGCATGTTGCAGCGTATGGACTCCGACAAACTGATGACCTTCACGACCACGCTAATGACGAGTCTTTCCGGCGCCATGGCCAGCGTCGTCCTGTTGGTAATGACGGTCGTCTTTATGCTGTTTGAAGTGCGCCATGTTCCTTATAAGCTGCGCTTCGCGTTAAACAATCCGCAGATTCATATTGCGGGGCTGCATCGGGCGCTGAAGGGCGTTTCACACTATCTGGCGCTGAAAACGTTGCTCAGCTTATGGACCGGCGCCATTGTCTGGCTGGGGCTGGCGTTGATGGGGATTCAGTTTGCTCTGATGTGGGGCGTGCTGGCATTCCTGCTAAACTACGTGCCCAACATTGGCTCGGTCATTTCCGCCGTCCCGCCCATGATTCAGGCGTTGCTGTTCAACGGCATTTACGAATGCGTGCTGGTTGGCGCGCTGTTTCTGGTCGTGCATATGGTGATTGGTAATATTCTCGAACCCCGTATGATGGGGCACCGCCTGGGATTATCGACGCTGATCGTCTTTCTCTCCCTGTTGGTATGGGGATGGCTGCTCGGCCCGGTCGGCATGTTACTCTCCGTGCCGTTAACCAGCGTGTGTAAAATCTGGATGGAAACCACCAAAGGCGGCAGCAAACTGGCAATTTTGCTCGGACCTGGCAGGCCCAAAAGTCGATTACCGGGATAAACTTGCAAATGGCACGTGAAGAATGATACACAACCCCATTATTACTAAAGGTTAGTCCTGATATGTATCAGCTCGTTCTTGGGAAAGTTTCTGTTTTAAGCGCTGGCGAACTGCCTGCCGCGATGAAAGAGCAAGCGCCGCAAGGTGCTCGCCGGGCACGTTGGCTGGCTGGCCGTGTGCTGCTTTCCCATGCCCTTTCGCCATTGCCGGACATTGTCTACGGCGAGCAAGGAAAACCCGCTTTTCCCGCTGATACGCCGCTGTGGTTCAATCTCAGCCATAGCGGCGATGACATCGTCCTGCTGCTCAGTGACGAAGGGGAAGTCGGCTGCGATATTGAAGTTATTCGCCCCCGCGATAACTGGCAGTCGCTGGCAAATACGGTATTCAGTCTTGGGGAACATGCTGAAGTTGAAGCCGAACGCCCGGAGCAACAGCTGGCGGCGTTCTGGCGTATCTGGACGCGCAAAGAAGCCATAGTAAAACAGCGTGGCGGCAGCGCCTGGCAAATCGTCAGCGTCGATAGCACCGCGCTGACCTCCTCACTCTCCGTCAGCCAGTGCCAGATCGATACCCTGAGCCTGGCGGTGTGCACCCCCACGCCATTTACCCTGACCGCCGACGCCGTGCAGCGTCTGGAAGCCTTAGCGTAAATTTTCCGGGAAGTTTTTCGGCAACTCACTCGCCGCGCAGGCAATCACGTCGTCATTATCTGCCCCGCAGTCGCGCACGAAGGTGATGGTCGCGAACTCATCAATCACCTCGGTTGGATACGCCGGACCCGCATCGCGATACGACATCATCAGCGGAATATGATCATTCTGGAAGCACACCGTTTTTTCCGGATTGTTGATCACCCAGCGCGGGAAAAAGATGGTGCCGTGAAAGAGTTTGTCACCCAAGTTTACGATCAGGCTGACGTCGGTCCCGGTCGGTTCGGTCCAGGAAATTTTATAAACACTCGCCCCTACCCGCACAATATACGCCCGCTGATCTTTCACCCAACGATTACCCACAATACCGCTGTGAATGCGGTAATCCAGCGTGGTCTCATTTTTTACGTAGATCTCGTAATTCCAGCCATTATCGTAGGTATAGACCAGATGTTTGCCGACAAATCCGCTCAAATCATGTTTATCAAAAGCGCTCATATTCGTTCTCCTCTTACTTGATGCGAGGATCTTAACGCTTCAAAAATTGGATGAATAACGCTATGTTTACATCATATTCATTCAATTTTTAGATAAGTTATGCACAAAACAACCCTTGAGCAATGGGCCCTGTTGGAGAAAGTGGTGGAACTGGGCAGCTTTGCGAAAGCCGCGGAAGAGACCAACCGTAGCCAGTCATCGGTAAGCTACAATCTGGCGCTATTGCAGGAGCGACTCGGCGTGACGCTGCTGACGCCGGAAGGCCGCAGGGCGGTGTTGACCCCGGCGGGCGAGCTGTTGCTAGCTCAGGTCAAACCGTTACTGAAGGCCTTTTTATGGGTGGAGACCCGGGCAGCAACGCTGCAAAACGGCACACGAACACGGCTGGATTTGCTGGTCGATAGCATCTTCCCACGCAGACGCCTGTTCGCAATCCTCAAACAGTTTCAGCAGGCGTGGCCGCAAACGCAGGTGCGGCTGACCGAGGTACTGGAAAATGCAGACGACAGGCTGGCAGCGCATGCCGATGCGGACGTAATGGTCCTGACCCGGCGTCAGGATGTGACCGGGCGTGGTGAATGGCTGATGAACATTGACTTCGTGGCCGTTGCCCATCGCGATCACCCACTCTGCACGCTGAATGCGCCGCTGGATGAAGACGCATTACGCGCGTGGCCACTGATTCGCATTGCCGATCGCGACAACCCGCAGCAACCGGTTCGCGATGCCTGGACCTTCTCTACCATTGATGCCGCGATTGATGCAGTTATGTATCAGGTCGGTTACGGCTGGCTGCCTGAGGAGCGTATTCAGACGCAACTGGCCCAGGGGCTTTTACGTCCGCTGCCGTTAAGCCATGGCGCTCGCCGCGCCACGCCGCTGCATCTGATCGTTAAAGATACTCTCGCGCCGCTGGATGAGCAGGTGAGCACGCTACTGCGTTTATTGCGGGAGCATTAACCTTTTCCCCAGAGGCCGAACGTGTGTTACAAAATACGCTAATTCCCGCATTCTCTGTGCGTCAACGCGCCACATGAAAGGTTAATTGCAGATGCAACGAGTCACCATTACCCTCGATGACGATTTACTGGAAACGCTCGACGGCCTGAGCCAGCGCCGTGGCTACAACAACCGTTCCGAAGCGATTCGCGATATTCTGCGCGGGGCGCTGGCGCAAGAAACCACCCAGGAGCACGGCACCCAGGGCTTCGCGGTACTCTCGTATGTTTATGAGCATGAGAAGCGCGACCTGGCGAGCCGTATTGTTTCCACCCAGCACCACCACCATGATTTATCGGTCGCCACATTACATGTGCATATCAACCATGACGACTGCCTGGAAATCGCCGTGCTGAAAGGCGACATGGGCGATGTACAGCATTTTGCCGATGACGTCATTTCCCAGCGCGGCGTACGCCACGGTCATTTGCAGTGCCTGCCGAAGGAAGAGTGATTGCCTGTTTCGTTGCCGGATGGCGGCTGCGCCTTATCCGGCCTACACCCGTTCTCGTTTGTAGGCCGGATAAGACATAGCCGCCATCCGGCAATAATCGTTGAATCAGCCAGCAGCTATGCCTGTTTCAGGCTTTTACTAAGCGTTTCGATAATCCAGGTATTCACTGATACCTGTTCTTCCGCTGCCGCAAAACTTAAACGTTCTCCGAATGACTCTGGGTAGCGTAGCGTAAATGTCTTCAGCTTTTCCGGGTGAGCATAGGGCTCTATCCCTGCGGCAGAGCAATCATCCAGATACTCGCGTAAGGAAATCTCCCCCTCTTTTTGCAGCCCCTGAATGCTGTCAGCAACAAAATCACAATAGCCTGATAAACCCAGGAACTTACCGCGGAACGCATTAAGCTCAGGGACATAATTAATCACCGCAGGTTGCCCAGCGATTTCCATTGAGTTTGGCGTTTTGGGTTTGATCATGGTTTTACCCCTATACTTGTTAACCAGTCACGTACGTTTTCGACCGCGCCTTTATCTGTATCCGGAGAAGGATGTGGTCGATGAAAACTCGCAATGCTTTTATTTAAAAGAAATTTACATCGCGAACCTCGCCCTTCTTTGATTTCGCCACCTAATGCCTTAATCAGTGACTCGATTTCCGACCACTTGATTCCCTGCGGCGTAGGCGCTTTAAAAAGCTGATCCAGCGTGTTCTTTTGCTTTTTGCGTAAAGACAACACCTTTTCCTTCATCGCATGTCCTTATGACTTCATCCTTTGAAGTCATATTATAACAGTACACAATGCAGTCAAGAAATGAAGTCAACCGTTTACGCCATTGTGCCAATAGTCTTGCGAAAACGCAGCAGCGCTATCAGGAAGAACGCACCGCCAATCGCCAGCAGCGTCAGGAACTGCGGCCAGACGATGCTAAACCCCGCCCCGCGATAAAGTATCGCCTGCGCGAGGCTGACAAAGTGGGTGGTCGGCATGGTCAGCATAATATCCTGCACCGCCTGCGGCATGCTTTCACGCGGCGTGGAGCCGCCGGAGAGCATCTGTAACGGCAGTAGCACCAGAATCATCAGCAGCCCCAGTTGCGGCATGGAACGCGCCAGCGTACCCATAAAAATGCCGATCGAGGTGGTGGCGAACAGGCTCAGCGCCACGCCCAGCATAAACAGCGGTATCGAGCCTTCAATTGGCACCCCGAGCACGCCTTTTACCATCAGCATCAGCGACAGACCGGAAACCACCAGCACCACCAGTCCCATCGACCAGATTTTCGCCATCATTATCTCAAACGGTGTCACCGGCATCACCAGCAGGTGCTCAATGGTCCCATGTTCGCGCTCGCGGATCAGCGCCGACCCGGTAAGCACAATCGCCAGCATAGTGATGTTGTTGATGATCGCCATTACCGCGCCAAAGCGGGCTGGCTCCAGATTGGGGTTAAAGCGCATGCGCATTTCCAGCGCCACCGGCGGCTCATTATTGTCGCGGTAACGCGCCACAAAACTATTCACTTCACCGCTAATGATATTCTGGATATAGCTGTTGCCGGTGAAGGCCTGGCTCATCCGCGTGGCATCGACGTTGACCTGGATATCCGGCTGTCGCCCGGCCAGCACATCACGCTGAAAATCAGGCGGAATGTTCACGGCGAAGGTGTAGCGACCGGCATCCAGCCCGGCATCCATCTCATCGGCGGTGATCATCTCCGGCGGCAAAAACCACGGGCGATAAAAGCTGTTCACAATCCGGTTCGACAACTGCGACTGGTCCATATCCGCGATGGCAATCGGCGCCAGATGCAGCGACCCCGGCAGGACAGTTGCGGAGGAGTAAACCGAAATCGTGAAGGCGAAAACGATCAGCGTCAGCATCGCTTTGTCACCCAGCAGACTGCGTAACTCTTTGATGCCAAGGTTATAAATATTGCGTAATCGGCGCATCACCCCTCCTGTTTTTTCAGCAGTAATACGCTCAGACCAACCACTACCGGAATGGCGATTGCCAGCGGGATAAATAGCTGCCAAAGATCCGCCAGATCCAGCGCTTTAGAGAACGTCCCGCGCGCAATGGTCAGAAAATGGCTGGTCGGATAAATTTCACCAATCCAGCGTCCCGGCCCTTCCAACGAGGCCACCGGATCGATCATCCCGGAAAACTGCGTCGCCGGGATCAGCGTAATAATCGCCGTACCAAAAATGGCGGCGATCTGGCTTTTCATAAACGTAGAGATTAACAAGCCCAGTCCGGTAGCAATGGTGACGTACAGCAGCGCGGCCAGCGTCAGCGTTAAAAAGCTGCCCTTATGTGGGACGCCGAAGACAAACACCGACAGCGCACATAGCAGCAGGAAGTTCAGCATTCCCAGCACGATGTAAGGCAACTGTTTGCCGAGCAAAAACTCGCTGCGGGTGGTGGGCGTAACGTACAGGTTGATAATCGACCCCAGCTCTTTTTCGCGCACCACACTGAGTGCGCTGAGCATGGAGGGAATCATCATCAACAGCAGCGGGATCACCGCCGGAACAATCGCCGGCAGGCTCTTCACATCCGGGTTGTAACGATAGCGCGTCTCGATGGTCATCAGCCCGTTTTTTCCACTGGCATTGGGCTGACGCGCCATCACATCCTGCAGCCAGGTCTGGTGCATCGCCTGTACATAGCCTCTGACCGTTTCTGCGCGGCTCGGCATCGCCCCATCAACCCAGACGCCAATCTTCACCGGCGTTCCACGCGCGATATCGCGGCCAAAATTGGGCGGGATTTCAATGGCTACCGCCACCTCTCCCGAACGCATCCGTTTGTCCAGTTCGTCATAACTGGTGAGCGGCGGCTGCTCGATAAAATAGCGCGACCCCGCCAGATTCAACGTCCACGCCTGGCTACTGACGGTCTGGTCACGATCGAGCACCGAAAAACGCAGGTTTTCCACATCCATACTGATGCCGTAGCCCATAATCAGCATCAGGATCACCGTCCCCATCAGCGCCAGCGTGGAGCGCACCGGATCGCGTCGCAGCTCCAGCGCTTCACGCCGGCTGTAGCTGAACAAACGCCGCAGGCTAAAGCCCTGGCGTGGCGGCTGATTATTTTCATGCACCACCGGCGCATCCGCTTGCGAAAGCGTCGTCTCCGGCGCCGGGCCTGCGGCCTCCTGTAACCAGGAGATAAACGCCTCTTCCAGACTGGCGGCACCGCGCTGCTTCACCAGTTCCTGCGGCGTGCCGCTGGCCAGCACTTTTCCGGCGTGCATCAGCGACATGCGATCGCAGCGCTCCGCTTCGTTCATAAAGTGGGTGGAGATAAAAATGGTCACTTTATCCTGCCGCGACAAATCGACCATCAATTGCCAGAACATGTCCCTCGCCACCGGATCGACCCCGGAGGTCGGCTCATCAAGAATGAGCATTTCCGGGCGATGAATCACCGCCACCGCCAGCGACAGGCGTTGCCGGATCCCCAACGGCAGCGCGCCGGGCAACGCGTCTTCGACATCGGTCAGGCTAAAGCGCTCGCTCATCTCTTGTACGCGCTCAGGGATTTCTGCCTCAGGGATATGGAACAGCCGCGCGTGTAGTTCGAGGTTTTGCCGCACGGTCAGCTCGCTGTAGAGCGAGAACGCCTGTGACATATAGCCTACCCGGCGGCGGGTATCGATATTCTTCGGATCAACCGCTTGCCCAAACAGCCATGCCTCGCCTTCGCTTGCGGGCAGCAGTCCGGTGAGCATCTTCATGGTGGTAGAT